>NZ_JAKEUW010000084.1:0-15663 GCF_022398115.1 Vibrio sp. Isolate22
CTAGTTCTTGCTCTCGCTGACTAGTACTGGTGTCTTTCTTCGAGTTCTTTCGCCACCCGTAGATTTGAGATTCATGTAAAGAAAGCTGTCTTGCTGTCGCAGCTACTCCCACTTTATCTGCTAACTTCAGGGCTTCTGCTTTAAATTCAGGGGAATGTTTAATTCTAGTTTTCTTAGTTGTCATTGTTCACCTCGTTAGTGATTGTACTCACTTAACTCAGTGTCCAAAACTGCTGGGGCGGATCAGTTTCTACTAACTGTTTACCTCCTACTGCGCTACCAATTTATTACCCTAGCTTCTTTGGTACCTAAAACAGATTGTTTGAATCTTATGGCTTGGCATTTTTTAGTTCTAAATGTGGACTCTAATGCTGAGTTGAAAGACACTCATAACACCACCTTCGGGCGCACTAATTTTGTGAATCAAGTTACGCAAAACCGTTAGTGCGTGCGATATCATTATTAAAGCTTGAGTGAAATGAGTAGAGGCGAATGGAATATTTATTGGTTCTTCTTCACGTTGCGTTGATTTGGATGCTGGCAGTCGCAACGCCCGGCGCGAATGTACTGTTGACGATTAACACAGCGCTGCACTACAACCGCAAGCTAGCAAAATATTCTGCTTTTGGTGTCAGTACATCCATATTGCTATGGTCACTGTTTGGATGCACCGGCTTGGTTATTTTGCTCTCCCATTTCCCGGCATTGTTTAGCGTTATGAAGATCTTTGGTGGCAGTTATTTGTTGTACTTGGGTATGCGCCAGATCCTTTCAACACGAAAAGCCAAACAACTAGATGAAGGCCTGAATACTAGCGAAGCGATGCTGCCTTCAAGTAGAAAAGTCTTTATGTCTGCGTTTATCACTAGCATCTTAAACCCTAAAACGGGTTTCTTTGTCGTGAGTTTGTTTAGTGTCTCTATGCCTGAAAATATTACCATCCCGATGGTCATCGCCATTATGCTGACTATGTCTGGTATTACCTTATGTTGGCATATGTTTCTGGCGACAGCCTTTTCACATCGAGCAGCGAAAAGTGTTTATGCACGTATCTCAAGTGTCATGGATTATGTAACCGGCGGCTTGTTTACGCTGTTTGGTATTAAAGTCATGGCGTCTTAATAACTTTAGGCTGTGCTTATTTCGTTACATGAGAAGGAGCTCTGATGTTCAAACTAGAAACTGACCGATTAGTTCTTCGAGATATGACGCTTGAAGATCAAAGCGCGTTTGTGGCTATGTCACAGGACGCCAAATATCAGCGCTTCTATAATGAGACTGATTGTGAGCCTAGTAAGTACCATCAACTCACTCAATTGTTTGTTGAACAGGCTGAGGAAGATCCTCGTCAGTCCTATCAATTAGCTGTGGAAAGTAAAGAGTCAGGGAAGTTTATCGGAACCGTGTGTTTACGCCTTGAAGATAACCAGCAAGCTTCAATGGGCTGCGCTTTTGCGAGAGCAATTCAGGGGAAAGGGCTACCCGTAGAAGCGGCCAAAGCTCTGGCTGGTTTTGGGTTTTCAGAGTTAGGTGTTCATCGAATTTATGCAGAAACCATTGGTGAGAATCTAGCGGCGATAAGATTGTGTAAGTCACTCGGGATGAGACAAGAAGCTTGCTTTAAAGAGCACCGATTCTTCAAAAATAAGTGGTGGGATACCGTTGTATTAGCGATGCTTCGCTCAGAGTGGGAAGGTGAGAGTACTGGAAAGTGAACGACTTAAATTAACACCTCCTTCATTAATCCATACTGATGAAATGTTTAACGTTGTTCAAGAATGTATGGCTGAGTTGTCCGAATTCCTGCCTTGGGTTTCTGAATCGTTAACTCGGCAACAACTTGAACTCAATACTCAAGAGGCTGCCAGTAATTTCTCTAATTTTGTGGGGGAGTTTTGGTTCAGTATTATTGAAAAGAATACTGAGGCGTTCATCGGCGCCATTGGTTTTATTGTCCGAGACGACTCTATACCTTGTTTTGAAATCGGTTATTGGTTACGAACTTCGAAAACGGGATTTGGTTATGTGAGCGAGGCGATTCAACTCGTTGAAGAGTTTGCCTTTCTTGATAAAGGGGCAAAGCGTGTTGAGATAAAAATGGCAGCAACGAATGTGAAAAGTCAGGCAGTGGCGCAGCGATGTGGCTACCAGCAAGAAGCTCGTTTAGCTAATGCTAGGCGTTTACCTTCTGGAGAGTTAGACAGCACGCTGGTTTTCGCCAAAACGTGCTTGTCTTAATTTCTAGGGTGTCTGAATCTTGATGCTTGGCATTCTCTAAGTTTATTTGTGTGCACCAACGCGTTGAGCATTAAACTAGAGCTTAGCTGTCTGGTTCGTCATCTACTGTGACATCGCCATTCATCGAGTTGTAGTAAATAGATATCCCCGGTACGACTCGATAATGATAACGGCATTGGTCGGTGTGGATGTACTCAGCGATATAGTCAGTATTAGTCGGTGAGTTGAAACTAGAAACGCTCGGTGGATCAATCAGGAGAGCTCCCCATACCGAGATACAGTCTTCCGGATTATCCAGCCTTGGAAAATCTTCTGCGTAAGGCCATTGCTGTACTGGGTATCCCCATGCATTGAAGTCAAGCTGGCCGGTGGCAGAATCATCATAGATAGGAATATTCGTAGATGGACCGCCACCGTTTAAGGTCAAATTTTTTGAGTAGGCAAGATCGACACCTGCTTTGAAAGCAGCGCCAGTACCTTTCACGGCTGCAATATGCGAATCTGTACTCACATTCAGGAATCTGGGCGCTGCCGTAACGGCGATTATTCCAAGAATCACAATAACGACAACAAGCTCAATAATTGTAAAACCGTTCTTTTTCATTCTACACCTCTTTTGAAGGCGGCAAGTATGCACCATAAGTCACTATTGCCAAAGGAAATTTCTATATTTCAGAGGCGATTTTATTAACCAATAATGAATGTTGTGATTTATATAGCTTTATTTTATAAAATTTAATCGAGAAATAACTTAAGAGCTGGATATCTCACTTTAATATCGAATTCAGATACATAAGGTTTTGTAGCAATGGATATGGTCAAAACGGTAAAGCGGCACCTTTCAGAAGTGGGTTATCCGAAAGTGAGTATCAAAACAGCTCAGGTTCGTTCCATTTCTGCTCAGACTTTTAAGACAATTGAAGACAAAGATATTTCTCATGTGTTGTCTCTGTGTACTCAATTGTTGGAGCAAAGAGATTGGGCGCTAGGAGTTATCGCGTACGATTGGGCTTTTAGAGTAAGAAAACAATATTCAAGAGACACGTTTCCTGTTTTTGAGCGTTGGTTAATAGAGTTCGTCACTGACTGGAACGATTGTGACGACTTTTGTACTCATGCTTTTGGAGAGTTACTGTCTCAGCACAATGATTTATTCGACAAGACAACCAAATGGGTCGAGCATTCGAATTTTGCTGTACGTAGAGCCGCTGCTGTCATCTTAATTTATCCTATCAATAAAAATCGATATGCTGCGTTGGATCCGTTTCGTGTAGCGGATCTATTGCTAGAAGATAGCCATGACCTCGTGCAGAAAGGGTATGGTTGGATGCTTAAAGTGCTTAGTCAAAAGGAACCTCAACTGGTTATTGGTTATTTGAATGCTAAGCATGCCGCAATACCAAGAGTGGCTTTTCGCTACGCGATTGAAAAATTGGATAATGAAATTAAGCGAGAGCTAATGTCACTTTGATTTGCGGTATTTGAAGCCGAACGATAACTAAACTAAGGAAAGAATATGGACGTTCTTAACCAACTTTATCCATCAAATGAGCAGATGGAGCGCCTTACTTCTATGTCTGATACTGGTGAGATCCATCTATTAAATTTGTTTAAGTTTCGAGAAAAAGCAGAGTATGCGGATGGTCGAGAAACCGATTTAACAGGAAGGGAAGCTTACAATTTGTACGGTCAACCGATGTTGAAGGTTTTGGAAAAGTATGGGGCTGAAGTTGTTTTCTATTCAGAAGTCACAGGTTTAATTGTTGGCCAGGTGGAAGAGTTGTGGGATTCATTTGTTATCGTTAGGTATCCATCTCGCCAAGCGCTTATTGAGGTGACTTCTTCCGATGAGTTTAAAGTGTTAAGTGTTCATCGAGAAGCCGGGTTAGCAGGTCAACTTAACATTGAAACCACGGTACCCTAACGTAAACCGCATTTAGCCATGTAGCGATTTTTTGTTTTTTTGGAGAAGTTTGAAATGAGTGTCACTATCAGTTTGGCGCAAATTCCTGTTAAAAGAGGCAACTGGAGAGAAAACCTTAAGCAACATCTAAAAATGATAGAGCAATCGTCAAATTACAATGCGGATGTGGTTGTTTTCCCCGAGCTATCATTGACCGGCTATGAGCTTGATTTAGCTGAAGAACTTGCATTGTCTCTTGAGCCATCAAATTTTGAAGAACTCTCCCGAGCTTCGGTTCAAAGTGAGATGATTATTGTGGCTGGTTGTCCCCTGCGAGTTCCAGGCTTATCCCATCCCACCATAGGCGCCGTTGTTTGCTTTCCCGATGGTAGAGTTGAGTTCTACTCTAAACAGCACCTGCATGATGGTGAGAGTGAATTCTGTTCTGCTGGCAACGTTGATTATGTATTTGATGTCAACGGGCATAAAATCGCGCTAGCAATATGTGCTGACTTCATAGAGGCGGATCACTCTCGACGAGCTAAGAGTCTAGGTGCTGATGTCTATTTAGCGAGCGCTTTAATCTCCGAGAATGGCTTTGTCCCGGACTCTAAAATCTTATCTGGAATTGCGTCGGAACACGGTATACCAGTATTACTGAGTAACCATATCTCTGTGACGGGAGGTTGGGAAACGTGTGGCAAGAGTTCGGTTTGGAATTCGCAAGGAGAGCTCGTGATCAGTGCAAACTCAAAAGATAGTGGTATTGTTCTATGTACTATCTCGGGCTGTGAAACGGATCCTAATCTAGCTGGAAAGTGGCATGTTGAATCGAACTAGAGGTCTCGATAAAGACGGGTTCATCGAAAACCTATACTCATCTAAGAGTATCGGTCCCGAATTTCAAGGTGTCGTGAATGCCGTTATTGACTCGTTGTTAAGCGACCTTCCGAATCAAATTGATGGTATCTACCTATACGGAAGTGTGCCGAGAGGAACTGCGGTTGTTGGTCGCTCGGATTTGGATGTTTCTATCGTACTCAATACGCCTATTGGCCAAAGAGAGAAGCGAGTATTCCAGCACCTTTCTGACACCATTCCCAAAGTATATCCCCAAGTCAGTAAGCTTGATATCGACCCTGGCTTTCTTTCGGAAGTGCTGCAACCACAAGAGAAATTCCATTGGCAGTTTTGGCTCAAGCACTGTTGCTGTTGTTTTTGGGGTAATGACTTATCTATTGACTTTCCACGTTACAAACCTAGTAGTGAAATAGCCCAAGCGCTTAATGGTGACTTGTCTACTTTTCTGGAGCAAATGAGTCCAGCCTTTAAAACAATGACCGATACAGATGTAGTTAAGGTGATTGGCAAGAAGTTAGTGCGGGCGGCGTACTACTTTGTCGCTGAGAAAGATGGAAGTTGGTACACAAACCTGAGCCAGTGTAGTGCTGTAGCCAAGCGTTATTATCCAGAGCAAAGTGACGATATTGAATTAGCATATCAATACGCTCTCGGGCAATTAACCTCTAAAGTTGAAGCCTTGGATTTGTATGAGAGGCTTAGCAATAACTTGTAGTGAGCGTCATTTAGCCTGCAAATTGATGAGGGAATCATTGGTATATGCACACCGCTTCGCATTTGCTTTATAAATCGTTACCAGTTGAATGTATTAAAAACTGATGTGTTGTAGGGTCTGTGCTTTATTGCCAATAGAGACTAAGGAACAAGAATGTACGCCAATAAGTATTCTAATTTCTGGAGACGATTCTTCGCTATCTGGATAGATTCAATCGTATTTTTGCCTTTGGAGTGGATAGACAACTACGTACTTTCTGGTGTGATTAGCTCGGGTGGTGTTTTTGCTTGGGGAGTGGTGAATTCACTAATTGGTGTCACTTACTACGTTGGCATGCATGCTAAATTTGGGCAAACAATCGGTAAGATGGTCACCCGAGTGAAAGTAGTCGATGTATCTGAAAGCCGAAACCTAACCCTCAAACAGTCTTGTATGAGAGATATTGTCCCAATCATGCTTATCCCCTTTAGCCTCTATGCTTACGCGCAACTGTCTTTCTTCGGCCAGACTTGGGAAAGTTTAGAGCAAGGCCGAGGCTTTATTTTTGTTGGCTACGCAATGATCGGTTGGGTTTTTTTAGAGTTCATATCGATGCTATTTAATCACAAACGCAGAGCGATTCATGATTTCATCGCAGGCTCAGTTGTCGTAAAGAAAGTTTAATTCTCCAAATTGGAGATGTTCCTCTAAAGCAACGATGATAAAAGGCTTTACGACGTTTTTGAGGGCTCAAAAACGGTGAAACCCCGATGTTGGTAGTAATCTTAGCTGTATGATATTGATTTATATGAATTTCATGTATTTAGAGCTGGTGGTTAAGCTCTAATCGGCCTAAAAAACGGTTAAAAAGGCCAATGAAATAGTCAAATAAAATCAATAGATTAGCAACTGGGTACTACTGTATTAGTCCACCCTAAAGTGGGCTTGAAATCGATTCGTTGAATCGTTTTACGCTTCGGGAATCCTTTTCGTTAATTGCTGCGCAAATAGAATATCACTGAAAAAATCGGGCATAGTTTTCTACCAGTAGATGAAAAATCTTAATTTTCATGTAGTGAGAAAGGTAAGGAGAACGACATGGCGACGCGTAAAATCAGACCTAGACAATTTATTGATGAGTTTTACCCTGATTCAGGGATATGCAATACCACCATCATAAACTGGATTAAACACGGCAAGCTTGAAGGTACTAGAACGCCAACGGGCCGATATTTAGTCTGTGTTGACGACGAGATAGGGAACCCTGCAGACAGGGTGAGTGAACTTCTAAGATTCTTGGAGTCATAAATGGTTGGTAGAGCTAGAAGCAAAGAAACGGCTCATTACCCTCCATTCTTGGTGAAAATGAGCCATAGGGGGCAATCTCGATTTCGGTTTACAACCGTAGATGGTGTGAAGAAGCTATTTCCTATCGGGACTGTAGAGCAAGAAGCGATACAAGCTGCGCATGTTTACAACTTGCAATATCGTCCTGAGCTAGGAAGCGCGTTTTCCCTTTCTGAGATGACCCCATTTCGCAAAGCTGTCTCTAAAGGTCGAAAGGACAAATTTAATCGGCCTTTAAAAGAGTGGCTTCCATTAGTGTTGTCTCGTGTGAAGAAAGAAGAACGGCTTTCCAAAGACGTTTATCGAAATTTGGAGAGGGACTGTTACCGCCTTGATGAGTTCATGGGGCGGTTGCCAACCAAATCGATCAAGTTACAGCACATCAATGAGTTCCTTTCTAAATACTATTCAGAGTTAAGTAATCGTCAGCTCAACAATAAGATCAGTAACCTTAAAAAGGTATTTTCCTACCTTGCTGATGAGAGCGCTATTGAGAGTAATTTTGTACTCAATAAAAAACAGCGTCGATTGACCAGAGAAGATTACACCAAAGCTCGCCACGACCTAGATATCGAAAACTACCAAAAGATCTACGATGCAGCGCCACTGTTTCTGAAGGTAGCAATGAGCCTAACTCTTGAGACAACTCATGCTGTGAGGGAGATCTATAGGCTTCGTTATCGGATATACAAACCACGTGAAGGCGTGTGTGGGATTCTTTGGAACCCTGACAAAGAGGTGGAGTATGTGGATGGGCATGCTGTGTATGGAATGCTATATGTTCACCGAGAGAAGGTGAAAAAGTCCGATGCTTCCACTGTCGCCATTCCTGTCACTCAGACGATTAAAGACATTGTCGATCTTTCTAAAACATCGAGATTGATTTGCCCTTATATCGTTCACCGTAAACCCAAACAGCAGCAACGTGGTATTTCAAAAGAGACGGACCATCTTTACCAAGTACATCACCACAATATAAGTAAAGAGTTCAGTAAGGTTCGAGACTATTTAGGGCTTTATAGTCACCTAAAGAAATCGCTAAGGCCGACCTATCATGAAATTCGAGGACTAGCTGCCCGAATGATTGAACAGCAAGGGCAGAGTGCTACCGAGCGAATGGCACACGCGAACGCTAAAACAACAAAAATCTATACAGGCACAAGTGACATTATTTGGCACCAAGTACCACCTGTTGAGGTTATGCCGAAAAGTGGCCAGAAGTGATTTGTGTTAGTTGTTTAGTTTTGGGGGAATTCGGAATCCGAATTTGAATCCGCATCGCTTTAAATTGCGTTGTAATTCGGATTCCGAATTATTAGATTAAGGAAATACGACTTGAGTCCCTTCACCACAAGAGCATGCAATGGAGTACGTGTTCTTTTTCTTACTGACTTTGGCTGAATTAGATTGGCAAGAATGGCAACTAATACGCATTGCAGTATTCACCTTACATTGTGGGCAGTAGACGTAATATCCATACTTTCCATATCTCGGCTCAGTCTGCGGGCTTTGACACTTCTTACAATCAAAACCATGCCTTATTTGTGGAAATTTGGCCTCTTCAATTGTTTCTTGAGCTGGAATCAAGTCTACCTTTTCAGTTTCGCTCAATTCTGCGAGATGTACTTTGGGAGCCGGAGAAGACGTAGGTACATGTTGTTCGTTTAGAAAGTGAACTAGGCGGTACAGTTCATCACGATTAAACGTAGGATTCGGATTTAGTATTGAACCTACGCGGTGCTTTTTGATGAGACTCTTAACGCGGCTACCAATAGATTCGGCTTTAATGAGCTTCTTCGATATATCTTTAGGGATAGAAGTTCGATCGATTAGAGCGTCATTGGACGCGGCACAGAGTTGATCCCAACAGCGACCACCAAAGTAACCTTGTAAAAATGCAACTCGGTCTAATAACGACTTAGCGTTGTCATTTAAAAGTGCTTTCAATAGTTTGGTTTGCAACTTAGCTTGCTCGATAGGCGAGGGCATACCTGTCCATTTCCCTCTTACGGTTCGGCTCCATTCGAGTTGATTGTTGACCTTAACCTCACCACGAATTGATTTTGACTCAATAATGATAAATCCTTTGTTATAAAGGACTAAGTGATCGATCTGAGCTGTTTCATTTTTAAACTGTATGCGTAAGTCATTGATAATGAAAACGTCATTTGCATCTCCAAACTCTCTGCGTAAGTAAAACGCGACATCTTGCTCTACTCTTGCGCCAGCTTTCTGTTGAAGACTGTTGTCGATTTTTGAATCTCTATCCTTAGTAATCATTCTTTATTCCTGCTTTTTTATAAAAGCAGTTTACCATGCAGTCTTGTTCATATTGATGGTGTGTATGTTTTTGAGACATATGTTCTTTTTCGAACACTGTTATTGATGAGAATTGTGAAATATCTCTTTTCGAAAGCTCGAAGTAGAGAGTAGGAAACCTGCAACCCGCTGTTTAATAATGTGTTTGTTAGGCGTACTGTTATTGTGCGTGTTAGGGCGTTGTGAGCGTCATGAAAGTTGTAAATAGGTAATGGTGGCGCAACAATAAGAGGTGATACGCAGCCATTGCTGCAGAGAAAAACACACACATAAATTGTTATTGAGTTTTGGAGTGACTAGAGGCCTCAGCCCTAAGAGCAGGTGATAGTGCCCTGTTTCGTGATTATGAGGTCATTTCAGAATTCGGAATCCGAATTTCATTTATCGTTATTTTACGAATATTCTTGATAGTGGGCTAACAACGCCATTGGCGCCTCTATCAATGATGTGAGTATAGATTTGCGTTGTCTTCAAATCGGTGTGACCAAGTTGTTCTTGAACGGTTCTGATATCCGCTCCGCTTTGAAGAAGGTGCGTAGCGAATGAGTGCCTTAAAGTATGACACGAGATGTTTTTCTCAATGTTGGCTTTTTGGCCTGCTACCTTAATGTGTTTTTGAAGCGCTGTTGGGTGAATATGGTGCCTACGTAGCTCGCCTGTTTGTAAATCTGGCGACAAACGACTAGAGGGAAAGAGGAATTGCCAATTTAGGCTCCTTTCTGCGCTCGGGTACTTTCTAGCAAGAGCTTCAGGTATGTATACACCAGAGAAAACTGTGTCATTCATGTCTTGATGATAGTAACTCGCCGATCTCTGTTGCTGCTGTTTGATAGCGGGGAAAAGCTCTGGTGCTATTGTCACTATGCGGTTTTTACCTCCTTTCCCTTGCCAATCTCTTCTGGAGTCATGACTGTTGGCAGTTTTCGTGATTTATCTGAGCGTCGAAACTGCATATCAAGCTCTATGGGTTCTTGAATAATTTCTTTGTATAAAAAGACTAATGCATTGAGAGCTAGACTTTGTGTTTTCCTCGCTGACTTTTTGTTAACAACTAGGTGTGTTAAGAAATCCTCTACATGCCTGGAAGTTAAGCTCTTTGGGTGCTTCTTATCATGATAAAGAATGTATTGGTGAATCCAATAAATGTACGCCTCAGTTGTACGAAGGGCATAGTGCCGTCCAAGCATATATTCTTGTATATACGATAGAAATGGTGATTTTTTCATTAAACTGTAACTGGCTATCTATACATGAGTTTCAGTTTGGCACATCAATTCATGCTATATAGAAAAATTCTGTATTTTGGGATGTAGGCAGAGAGCTGTAGTGCTTAAGTTACTGTTAGTTTTCATAAAAACGGGGTATCGTTTACGTCATTGAGATACTAGACAGAATAATTCGGTATTTAAGTGCAGAATTTTTCTGTCTAATATAGCTGTTATGCATATTTAGAGAGGCGAATATGAACAACATTCCAGTTTACCAAGGTAAGCTGACAGTTTATCTAGATCAGAACATGTTAGATATGTTTGTAAAATCTGGCTTGGGTGAGTTTGGTGAAACGCTAGCTCGTGAATACCAAGTTGTTTACTCAGATGAAACTCTAAAAGAAATAAAGCGCTCAGTTGGTTATGAGAGCAAATTCCTTGACGCCCTTAACCTGCTCGGAGCGTTCCATCTGAAAGTTTGTTTGGATAAAAACTTCCAGCCAACTGGAAAAGCAACAATAACAGAAAAAGATAGCTATCAAGCCTTTAACGAATACAACTCAAACGAACCAGTGTACGAACGCATATACAAATCAATGATGCTAAATGTTCAAAAGGTATATGGCGGTTTAAGTGAGCATACATTTGAGGACATAAGAGACTCACAAAATGATGCTTATAATGAGTTACATAGCTTTATGCTCAAGAATATCGAAGATTTGAAACCTCACTATCCTGATTTGGCAGTGCAGTTGGAAGCCCAAGCTGACGAAATGAAACAAAAGTTGTCAAATGCCCTCTTTGAGAGTGCAAGGCTTGCTTCTGAAAACGTTAGTGATTCTATCGGGTGGTCGGGTATAAAAGACTTCCGCCAATCTCTAGATATAGGACCAGTGCAGTTGAACAACATTGAACCGCCGAACGTTATTCAGCAGATATGGTCTCTATGTCTTGAAAAATTGCCTAAGGAAGTAAACATTACCCTAGAGCAGTTTTTCGGTATAGAAAGCAATCCTATTTATCCATCAGTAGAGTTCTTCAAGTATCAGAAAGTTGACTCAATATACAATATGCTAAACATGTTGGGCTATTTTCCTGACTCAAAGGTTCATAAAGAACGACGATTTATTGCGGCAATAAGTGATCAAAGCCATGCAAGTTACGCAACTTTCGCTGACATATTACTTTCTAGGGATAAGGCTTTTCTTAAAAAAGTCGAAGCCGCTTATGAGCTTTTAGGTGTCGACACTAATACCTTCCACGTTGAAGAAAAATATGCATAACAAACGCTTTAATACGGATTCGCAACGCGTGGCATTTTTACTATGCGTTTTGTTTAGTGTTTAAGGTGGTATGCGGAAGCATCGTATTGCGTTACTCACCACTTAAGCGGGCGTTATGTGAAAAAGAGGACATATGAAACTGTCAGAAAAAGATTTTGAGGATTTTACTAAGGTGCTGCTCAAGAACACTGCCGAACTTTGTCCTCCTGAAGAGCAAGAGATTGTTAAGAAAATTACATCTTTCAGGCAAGTTCTAATAGAAGAATCAGACCGTGGTTGTGCTTTAATGGCTGTCGCATTTATCGACGAACTTCTAATAGATCTGCTTAAGGCGTACTTTATTGAGAATGAGGCTTTAACTAAACGAATGCTTAGTTCCAGTGGTAGTCTTGGTAGTTTTTCGTCTCGAATAGATATGGCATATGCGTTAGGACTAATGTCAAAGAATGTAGTTCATGACTTAAATATTCTTCGAAAGATTAGAAATGATTTTGCTCACGTATCTAAACCTCTAACTTTCGAAGAAGACGGCTTAAGGTCTCGATGTTTTGCATTAGCAGTTATGCCTTTTCCTGCAGGCTTGAAAGCCCGATCTAGGTTTTGTCGTTCAATGGTTGTTGCTGCCAATGAAATTGAGTTCGCTCGTCTCGATTTAACAAAATGTCAGGTCCGAGCTAACTATAATGGTGAAAAAACGGCAACATCTTTAAATGAGTTAAAGAAATTTGTTGAAGATCGCTTTAGTGTGGACCTTTCAAATAGCATGTAATTTTCACATAACAAAGCATTTAAGAGTGATTCGTAACGCTTGGCAGTTTCGCTTCGCTCAAGTATAGCCAAGCGTCGCTCACACCTTAATGCGGCGTTATGTACATTACCTAGTTTTTAAACTTATATTTATTGGAGTTTGGATTGAGAAAGTTTATTTGTGCAATATCTTTGTTGTTGACTATTGTCTTGCTTATAATGTTCTTACTATCATTTATATTTAATGATTACTTATATGAAATGGTTAAGTTAAATAAAGATCTCACGGTTGTAAGTGCTGTTAGAGTGATGGTTCCTGTAGCTATATTTATATTCTATATTTGGATGCATTTCAATTATCATAAAGATACTTACTACAGAAATAAAGAAAGAGATGGCAACTATAAGAAGCCAAGGATTCTTGGATTGATGATTATCATACCACTCTCTTTAATTTTTGGAGGGTTCATTGGTGAGCTAAACTCGAAAGAAAATGATTCGAGTAGTTTGTTGATTTTTATGGAAATATTGAAAGGGTTGGATGTTGGATATATTTTGTTGTTTGTACCTTTATTAATATTCTCAATTGTCTTACCAAAGCGTTTGTCAACAAGTTATAATTTACCAACACTAGACTTAATTATATACACTAGTGTTTCTCTTATCGTGCCATTTTTGCTTATTGGTATGTTTTTTTCGGGGGTGTATGGATTTCTTCACATCTCTGGGAATGAATTTAGTGGAGTAATATATAGTTATGATTTTATATACTTTAGTTTTGTGACCCAGACAACTCTGGGGTATGGTGAAATGACGCCGACTAGTATTTTTTCAAAGTATGTAGTCATTGCTCAATCTATTATTGGAATATTTTATATGGGTGTGGCTGTTTCTGTTACGCTGGGGGTTATCTTAGAAAATGGAAACAATCGAAAAATGGGCTAACGGTAAAGTTGGCATTAATTCTTGAACCTGTATACATAACAAGCAATTTAAGAGGGATTCACAACGCTTGGCACTTTTGCTTCTACTTCAGTTTTAGTGTTTATGGCACAATGCTTTAGCTTTGGGTGGAGGCGTTGTTCCCCCCTTAATTGGGCGTTATGTGATTTACGCGCCAACTATTCTGTAAGACTTCATTTTTCGACAGACTTTAACTCTAACACGCTGTTTATGATAGAATAATCAAAACTTGAATCTAATTATTGGAGTATATGGTGGCGTATAAACTTGAAGTTCAGCAAGAAGTGCTTGATGCAATCACCGCAATCGCAAATCCAAGTTGGTGGGACTCACCAGCGGCTATTGTGATCTGGTCAGGTTTAATGACTGCTCTTGGTGCGGGTATTACTTATTTCGTAAACCAAAAACTTGAAGACCGTAAGATGCAGTCTGAAGTTGCACTAAGGAAAGTTGACCTAGATAATGCTCGTAAAGAGAGTGTACTAGTTGATCAAAAAGCGGCACTAAAAGAACTTTCTACCTTGTCTCACAATGTTCGACCTACCGTATGGACGTCACCAGATTATGATGCCCATCAAGCATATTCTGATGTGGTATTGTCAATGTTTGGCTTCTTGAACAAGTTAGATGATTACCTTAGAAATAATCGTTATTTACTTTCTCAGGAAGTGATTGAAACGCTAGAGGATGTGATGTTTATTTGTAACCAATGTCATTGGAATACATCTTTGGATTTAGACCATGATGTTACAGAAACTGAAATTGAGTCAGCAAAATCGGTTTTAGAGAAAATGTCTAAAGCGGAAGAAAAATTGAGAAAGCAATTAAACATCACATAACAAAGCGTTTAAGGCAGATTCCCAACGCTCGGCATTTTTCGTGTCGTCGTTGGGTTTTGTGTTTATGGTGCGATGGTTTAGGTTAGGTGGTAGCGTTGCTCACTACTTAACGCGGCGTTATGTTTTAGAGTGGGAATGTTTAATCATGAGTTTAGTTGTTAAAACCCCTAATTGGGGTGAAGCGCAAAAAGAAAATCTTTATCAAGTATTGCTATCGGCAAAAAGCGCTCTTGATAAAGATTTTGCAAGTGATGCAGATAATGATATTTGGGTATTTCAAAATTTAGCCAGAGGTAATCCTATTACATTGTATGCAAGAGGAGAAAATGGCGAATATCAAATTGAACTAAGCACAACAAATCGTTTGTGGTCGAAATATGCATATCAATTTGCTCATGAATATTGTCATGTTAGAACAAACTACAATGTTGGCTCCGAGCTATGTAAATGGTTTGAAGAATCAATATGTGAGTTGGCTTCAATTTATGCTTTAAGGCGCATGTCAGAAGTATGGGAGAAGACGCCGCCATATGAAAACTGGCGTGAGTACTCAGTATCATTATTAGAATATAGCGATGAAGTTATTAATAGGCAGACTCATCAGCTCGATAAAAGTACAACTTTTGCGGATTGGTTTCCATCTGAGTTACCAAGCTTGGAGCAAGATCAATACCTGAGAGATAGCAATGCCATTATTGCTATTGAGTTGCTACCCCTGTTTGAAGAGTACCCTATTTTGTGGAATTCAATGACATATTGGAACTCTTGGGAAATTGTTAGTACTGATAGTATTGATTCTAGTTTTTCAAAATGGATTGATACTCTTCCTGATGAAAACAAAGAATCAGCGAATCTGCTAATTGAACGCTTTGGATTTTCTGCAAAATAAGAAAGATAACAAGCTGTTTAAGAGTGATTCGCAACGCGTGGCATTTTTACGATGCGTTGCGTTTGATGTTTAAGGTGGTACGCGGAAGCATCGGTATTGCGTTGCTCACCTCTTAACGCGGCGCTGACGGATCCCCTCATAATTGCCCTAGTCCTGCGTTGTGTGTGAGCCTTTGATATTCGAACATTCCCCATTGATATTGGGATTCGTTAATTTGATATCGTCGATGATTTCGTACCTCTCTTCCTAGACGAGGTATGGATAGAACTCGGCGGTGTTTAATGCTATTGGCTTGGAAGTCAAAATGCCACTTGGCTTGTACTGCAATGAGGCCATTCCACCACATCAAGATTTCAGCGAGCAACGCAATAA
>NZ_JAKEUW010000085.1:0-15297 GCF_022398115.1 Vibrio sp. Isolate22
AATAGCTTTAAAACTCTTTAGTAAATTTCCATATTTAAGGAGAAACAAACTCTGGGGAATAGCTTTAAAACTCTTTAGTAAATTTCCATATTTAAGGAGAAACAAACTCTGGGGTAACCACTTTTGGCAAAGGGGCTATTTTGTCGATAGCGTAGGGGTTAATGAAGAAATCATTCGACGCTATGTAAGACATCAAGAGAAAAAAGAGCGCGTGGAGCAGCAGCAACTGGCGTTGGACTAAACAAAGGCCCCCTTTTAGGGGGCTCACACAAAGCCACCTTCTTTAGAAGGTGGTAATTTACTTTTAGTTCCCGCTAATCCGCGATGAACCTTATAAAATGCCTAATTAAAGTTGGCACGCTAACTGCATAGTAGTAAGTGACCCTTCTTAAGCCGAGGGTCACCTAGCCAACTGACGTTGTTAGTGAACCTATGATTTGTTCACAAATATATAGAGCCAATCGCGATTATTGCGGTTGGCTATTTTTTTGCCTGTCGTTTGGCTATTTCTAGTTCTTTATCGGTTTTACTCCATTCTTCAAACGAAAAAAAAGCCAGTCACCATCGGTGACCAGCTTATGTTTTTCTCGAATTTCGAATCCGTTTAGTAACCCATCAACTGCAACAAATTCTCTGCTGTGCTTATCGCTTCTTTACGGTTAGCGATGTTGAGCTTCTGATAAAGATTTCGAATGTGAGTCTTGATCGTTGTCCCTGCCACATCCAGCTCTTGAGCGATTTGCTCGTTACTGAACCCAGAGTAGATCAAGCCTAGTACTTGCCATTCACGTTGAGTGAGAGGGCTGGTGCGGACAAGCTCAGGAATGTTCGGGTGGTTAACCAAGTTTTCAACAAAGTCTTCATCAAAGTGAACAGAGCGGCTGCGCTGCGTGGTCGAGATATCCTTCATGATTTGTTGTGCTCGGTGACGTTCTAAATCACCCAAGCCAGGTTTGTTGCTCAACTTATCTAGGATATGCCCGATAGTGCCACCATCGACCAAGAAGTTACCGACCATGCCTGTTTGGTTGGTCATGTGTAGGGCTTCTTCAAGCAATACACGTGCGCTATCTTCATCATTGATTTGTGTACGCAGCACCGCCTCAACAATCAAGTTACGGTTGGTGTCAGTGACCAAGTGTGAACGCTGTGCTTCGCTTTTCAAGAACGCTAACGCCTCTTCAGCTTCTTCATATTGCTCAAGGATGATATGAGCACGCACGATGTTACGCCACTGAAGCTGACAGAAGTGGTTGCTGGCAGATTCAGGTCTTACCGCAACGCTTAACCAGTCACGGATAGCATCTTTATCGCCTTTCACTTGCCAGAACAAGATCAGAGATAATGAAGCATTCGCCGTCCAATCAACGTGGTAGGTTGATTGACGCAGTAAGTGTTGGATCTGGTCGATAAACTTCGATGCTTTGTCGATCTCACCGCGGCTCAGAGAAATACGAGCCAACATTGAGTAACTATGAAGGTGTTTACTTGGAGAGTGGTGACCAAGGATATCTAAGCCCTTGTAGCAACACTCTTCTGCTTCATCTAAACGGTTCCAGCACCAGAAGATCTGAGCTCGTACGCGTAGCAAGAATTCATGCAGAGGTACATATTGCAGTTGGTGCTCTTCAATCAATTTGAACGCGCTGTCTTGCAATTCAAATGCAGCTTGAACGTAGCCTTGAGCAATCAAGATTTCACTCTGCTGCAGAATTGCCCACAGTGCTTGATGGTAAACCTGATACTGACGAGCCAGCTTCTCAGTTTGCTGCATCATTGGTAGCGCACGGCTTAGGTTACCCATTACGTGATTCACTTCGCCAACAACCGAGGTTGCCACAATGCGGCTGCGGTAAACCGTGGTATTAAGCTGGCTTAGAGAAAGCTCTGCGAGTTCGAGCGCTTTTTCAGGTTCATTACTGTTGATAGCAACTTGTGCGCGTAGTGCGTTGTATTGGCCTTGCTGTTGAGTATCGAGTTCAATGTTTCTTGCTTGATACTGAGTTTCTGCCTCTTCTAACAAGGTACCCACTTGATCATAACGATGCTGACTTTGCGCCAACCATGCACGTAGCATCGACAGTTTTGGTTCGCTGTAGAGCTGATCGGTCGTGAGCTGCTTGATTGCCATCTCTAGTGAAGACAGTTCACCTTGGTTGAACATTTGCCAACCGTGTTCGCTGAGTATCTGAACAATCAAATCAGGATCATCGGCTCGCTGTGCGTGACGTAGTGCTTGATGCGGTGTCTTCTGTTTGATCCACGCTTTTGCCGCACTGCGGTGCAATTCTGCTTCTTGTTGTGGAATGCGAGCTTGGCGTTCATGAGCAAGGAACTCACCAAACAGATTATGGAAGCGATACCAGTTCTTTTCTCCCTCAAGAGGGTAGATGAATAGGCCAAATCGGTTAAGAGATTCGATCATTCCAAGCGCATCTTCGCGTTGAGTAAGTGCGCACACCAATTCATCATTAAAGTGGTCAAGTACAGAGCATTGCATCAAGAACTGGCGGGTTTCTTTGTCTAGCAAGTCGAAGACTTCTTCAACCAGGTAATCCCATAAATGAGCATGGTTGAAGTGAGAGAACGACTCAGCAGACTGTGCCAGCGTGCGCTTTTGGTGCTGTGCTTGAAGGGCGATAAGTTGCAGTGCAGAAGGCCAACCTTCTACATAACTACAAATACTATCGGCGGTTGTATCATCAATGCCATCCGCAACGCGTTGATTAAAGAAGCGTGTTGTCTCTTCGGTATCGAATGCCAAAGAGTCATTGCCTAGTTCGATCATTAAGTCACGAACACGAAGGTTTGCTGTACCCAGTGGCGGTGTGCCGCGGCTGGTCACAACAAGCGTGAGGTTGTCGGGCATGTGCTTTAGGAAAAAGCGCATGGCTTCGTGGATGTCGTCATTGTTAACCAGGTGATAGTCATCCAATACAAGGAAACATTCCTGATGGAACTCAGACATCTCAGCGAAAACTTCACTTAATAGAGAGTGTAGCGATGAAAATTGTCTTTTCTCTGCCAGTTTTTGCGCATTAGGGCAGGCGTTTTGCGTCGCTTTATTGAGTGATTGAAGTAGGTAGTTGATAAAACGGAAGGCATCGTTGTCACTGTCATCGATGCTATACCAACCCACGTTGGGTTTATCTACCAACCACTGGGCAGCCATGGTGGTCTTGCCGTATCCAGCTGGAGAGCGGAACAGTACGAGTTTATAGCAATCTGCATTTTGAAGCAGATCGAGAACCCTAGGACGCAGAATTGCATTGTGTAAGCGGCCGGGACGAGTCAGTTTCGAAGGGATCCACATGTCGAAGTTTTACACCTATTCCGTGGCTATGGTCTGGAATCTATCAAGCACGCATTGAGTGCAGTCCAATGACACTAGCCTAATTACTTAAGTCTTTACTCATATTACGTGAAGCAAAACGACACCGACTATGATCCTCCGCAGAAACCTTGCACTCCTGCATGTTTTTGAGTCCCTACGCCCTTTATTTGTGACTTTTCTCACAAATTGTGGTGGTTCAATAATGTGACTTTGTTTCTATTTGCACTGTATTTAATGCAAAAGATGATACTCGGAAAATATTTTCGTGATCTGAAACTCAGATTTGACAATGACTCTAATTAGGTCAAATAAAAATCACATCAATCGAAGTTAAGTTATCGAACGGGAGCTTGTGATCTTAGTCACTCCAAGTTTTTGTTCGAAGTCAGAACATGAGAGTCAGATCACTAACCCTATGTCGGTACGCCCCCTACGCCCTCCCATCTACTCCTAGTTTGGCGCGTTAGCGGGAGGATGTTTAGTTTCTGGTGACCATGCACGATATGTCACAGATGAATTAGAACTATT
The DNA here is from genome assembly GCF_022398115.1 of Vibrio sp. Isolate22. Lineage (NCBI taxonomy): Bacteria > Pseudomonadati > Pseudomonadota > Gammaproteobacteria > Vibrionales > Vibrionaceae > Vibrio > Vibrio sp. Isolate22. The sequence goes on from NZ_JAKEUW010000085.1 coordinate 3,863, forward strand.
AAAAGCGAGATTTCTGAAATGAAACCAACTCAGCAAAAAACTTTCGATAAAGTGTCGTTCCAAGAAAGCGTTAAGAAACATCTATCTGCAACCTACGCAACTACAATAGAAAACGCAGATAGCCGCGCATGGTACCTAGCGATGGGTCGCGCGCTAGCCGAACTTACAACATTTGACCTGTTAGAAACTGAAAATGACGAGAAAATCAAAAATGCGAAGAGCGTGAACTACCTTTCGCTAGAATTCTTGATTGGTCGTCTAACAGGTAACAACCTAATCAGCATGGGTCTGTACGAGCAGATCACGCATGCTATGGAAGAGTTAGGTCAAAACCTGACTGACCTTCTAGAAGAAGAACGTGACCCATCACTAGGTAATGGTGGTCTTGGTCGTCTAGCGGCTTGTTTCATGGATTCTTGTGCCGCTCAAGAATACCCAACGGTAGGCTACGGTCTTCACTACGAATACGGCCTATTCAAGCAATCTTTCCAAGACGGTCGTCAACAAGAAGCACCAGACGCATGGCGTGGTGTTGAAGGTTACCCATGGGAAGTAGCTCGTCCAGAACTTGCGCAACACATTGGTTTTTACGGTCATGTTGAAGTTGAATACATTGACGGTAAAGAAGTGCGTACTTGGGTTCCAGGTATGGAAGTAAAAGCAATGCCTTGGGATCTGCCAATCGTAGGTTACGAGTCGAATACGGTTTACCCACTGCGTCTTTGGGAATGTCAGGCTATCGCACCATTCTCACTAGCAAGCTTCAACAACGGTGATTACTTCGAAGCACAACACGCGCTAATCGATGCGGGTAACATTACTAAGGTTCTATACCCGAACGACAACCACGAAAAAGGTAAAACGCTTCGTCTAATGCAGCAGTACTTCCACTCTGCAGCGTCTGTTCGCGATATCCTACGTCGCCACGAAGCAGCAGGTTTTGCTCTAGCTGATCTTCCTAAGCAAGAGACTATCCAGCTTAACGATACGCACCCAACAATCGCGATTCCGGAACTAATGCGCATCCTAATCGATGAGAAAGGCCTAGACTGGGATACTGCATGGGACATCAGTGCAAACACGTTCGCTTACACGAACCACACACTACTTCCTGAAGCACTTGAGACTTGGTCTGAGTCGCTAATCCAGCGTCTACTTCCTCGTCACATGGAAATCATTTTTGAAATCAACCACCGCTTCCTACAAGAAGTTCGCAAGATGTGGCCTGGTGACGGTGAGAAGCAAGCTAAGCTTTCTATCATCCAAGAAGGTTTCCACCGTATGGTTCGCATGGCAAACCTATGTGTAATCGGCTCTTACAAAGTAAACGGTGTAGCAGCACTTCACTCTCAGTTGGTTAAGAAAGACCTGTTCCCAGAGTTCAACGAAATCTTCCCTGGCAAATTGACTAACGTAACAAACGGTATCACGCCGCGTCGTTGGTTGAAGTTCTGTAACCCTGGTCTATCTAAGCTTATCACTGACAAGATTGGCACAGAGTGGCCAGCAAAACTTGAGCAGCTAGAAGGTATTGCTAAGTACGCGACAGACGCGAAATTCCAAAAAGAATTCATAGCGGTTAAGAAAGAAAACAAACAGCGCCTTGCTGATTGGGTTCAAGAGAACATGGGTATCGAGCTAGACACTAACGCTATCTTCGACGTTCAAATCAAGCGTTTACACGAATACAAGCGTCAGCACCTAGACTTGCTACACATTCTATCTCTGTACCACCGTATTCTTAACGAGCCTGGTTTTGAGTGTGAGCCACGCGTTTGTTTCTTCGCAGCGAAAGCAGCACCGGGTTACCACCTAGCGAAAGAAATCATCTTCGCGGTTAACAAGATTGCAGAGAAGATCAACAACGATCCTCGTATTGGCAACAAGCTTAAAGTGGTATTCATCCCTGACTACCGTGTAAGCATGGCGGAAATCATCATCCCAGCAGCTGACGTTTCTCAACAAATCTCGCTAGCGGGTAAAGAAGCATCAGGTACGGGTAACATGAAGATGGCTCTAAACGGCGCTCTGACTATCGGTACGATGGATGGTGCGAACGTTGAAATCCGTGAAGAAGTGGGTGACGAGAACATCTACATCTTCGGTCTAGACGTTGATGGCGTACAAGCACTGAAAGCTCAGGGCTACAACCCGTACGACTACTACAACGCAGACCCACTATTGAAAGCGTCACTTGATCTGCTAACGGGTGAAGAGTTCACACCAGGTCAACCAGGCCTTCTGCGTGCAACGTTCGATAGCTTGCTAGATGGCGGTGACCCATACCTATGTCTTGCTGACTTTGCTTCTTACGTGAAAGCGCATGAAGACATGGGCGTGCAATACAAAGACCAAGCGGGTTGGGCTAAGAAAGCGATTCTTAACACAGCACTCGTTGGTAAGTTCACATCGGATCGCTCTATCCGCGATTACGTGAACAACATTTGGAAACTTGAAGCGGTTAACCGTTAATAGTTTCAACGTAGCCAAGGCAGTCTTTGCCTTGGCTCAATTAGCTTGTGAGCAAACAGATGGTTTTTACCGATAGCAATGCTCACAAACTGATTGTCACAAGCTAATTGATTAGTAACAGATTAAATAACAACCCTACAAAATTGAAAGCGTCAGAACGTTTTCGGAGAGAGCGATGAAAGAACAGACCGTATTAAAACAAGTCGCAGAAATGGCAAACATTGCCGACAGTTACGTTAGTGCGTGGGGCGATGAAGCACAGGTATCAGATGAGACAATTACATCTCTACTGGCTTCATTGGGCTACGATACAAGCAGCGATGATGCACTGCTTAAGTCAGCAGAAAGAAAACACAAAAAAGATGTACTAGACCCAGTTCTTGTCTTGCGTGATGGTGAGCCAGTAGAAGTGGCGCTGAATCTAGGTGTGAGCGCTCGTGAGAGTGAGTTCAGCTGGCGTTTAGAGACCGAGCAAGGAGAGGTACTTGAAGGCTATCTTCAATCTCAAGTCGTTCGTGATGAGCGTGCAGAGGGTGGCCCTTTAGTGTTTGCATTGCCAAATGATCTGGCATGGGGTTACCACAAGTTAATTGTGAGTCGTAAGCGCCGTAAAAAGCCTTACGAAATGACGCTAATCATTACGCCAAAAGCGTGCTTTAAGCAGTCGCCAATCGAAGAAGGCAAAAAGCTTTGGGGGCCAAGTGTTCAGCTTTACACGCTAAGAACTCAGCATAACTGGGGTATTGGTGATTTCGGTGACCTGAAACAATTGGTGGCTGATATCGCTTCTCGCGGCGGTGACTTCGTTGGTCTAAACCCGATTCACTCTCTGTTCCCTGCGAACCCTGAAGGTGCGAGCCCATACAGCCCGTCTTCACGTCGTTGGTTGAACATCCTATACATTGATGTGAGCTCAGTACCTGAGTTTGCATTAAGCGCTGAAGCGCAACAAACAGTAGGCAGTGCAGAGTTCCAACAGCGCCTTCAGAAAGCGCGTGATGCACACTGGGTGAACTACACCGAAGTGTCTGAGCTGAAGATGAGCATCTTGCCTCTGCTATTCACAGAATTCAAAACTCGTCACCTAGACAAAAACAGCGATCGTGCACAAGCATTCTTAGCGTTTGTTGAAGAGGGCGGTGATAGCCTGATGCACCAAGCGGCATTTGATGCTCTGCACGGTGAATTGCATGCTGAAGATTCTGGTATGTGGGGATGGCCGGTATTCCCTGAGAAATACCGTACATTCGACAGCCCAGCTACTCAAAAGTACATCAAAGACAACCTAGATAAAGTACATCTTTACATGTACCTACAATGGCTAGCTGACTGCCAAATCAACGATGCTCAGTCATTGGCTGAAGAAAAAGGCATGGCGGTTGGCCTGTACCGAGATCTAGCGGTAGGCGTTGCGGATTCAGGCAGTGAAACTTGGGCTGATGAAGGTAATCTTGTGATGGATGCAAGCATCGGTGCTCCACCAGATATTCTTGGTCCATTAGGTCAAAACTGGGGGCTTCCGCCGCTAAACCCAGAAGTACTTCAAGCGACGGGTTACGATGCTTACATCAAGCTACTTCGTGCAAACATGAAGCACTGTGGTGCGTTGCGTATTGACCACGTACTAGGCCTACTTCGCCTGTGGTGGATTCCAAAAGGTGAAGATGCAACGAAAGGCGCTTACATCTACTACCCAGTTCAAGACATGCTATCTATTCTTGCTCTTGAATCTCATCGTTACCAATGTAGCGTTATCGGTGAAGATTTAGGTACTGTGCCAGATGAGATTGTTGATATCTTGGCTGATGCGGGTGTTCACTCGTACAAGGTGTTCTTCTTCGAAACATCAGAAGAAGATGGTGGTTTCATTTCACCTGCTCATTACGCTGAACAGTCGATGGCGGCACTATGTACACACGACATGCCAACACTACGTGGCTTCTGGCACTGTGATGACCTGAAAATGGGTCAAGAGATTGGCTTGTACCCAGATCAAGAACAGCTGAATGGTTTGTTTGATGATCGTCTTGAGTGTAAGCAAGGTATCCTAGATTCTGTGGCATGGCATGGCTTCTTACCTGAAGGTGTAGGCCGTGACGCGAGCCAAGTACCAATGGACTCTTACTTGGCTGAAGCGCTGCAGTTGCACGTTGCTGCTGGTGGCTCAACATTGCTAAGTGTTCAATTGGAAGATTGGTTGGAAATGGACCAGCCAGTAAACATTCCTGGCACGGTAGATGAGTACCCGAACTGGCGTCGTAAACTATCGATGAACCTGGACGAAATTTTTGCTCATGATGGCGTGAATCGAATTGCATCTAAGCTAACAGAAGTTCGAGAAAAAGCAGGTAAATGATGGGTTTGAGTGGCTTTGAAAATAGGTGGTTTTTTGCTTACGGCGTACGAAACTACAACCTTGGTCACTCAATAATGAATGCTCATCTGGTAGAATAAATCGTCGTTATATTGCCCGCACTAATAGCGGGCATTTTTGTATTATATTTTTTGGATGTTTGGTTAGGGAGAAACGTTTTGGAACTAAGTTCGATTTCAAAGCAAAAACAAATATATACCCAACTATCACAGGCTTGTTTTACTGACCCATTTGCGTTTTTAGGGCCGTACTTACCTTCAGATCAAGGTGCATTACGAGTATGGATCCCAGGGGCAGATAAAGTCGAGTTGATTGTTGGAAAGGAACCTCGTATTGAGTTAGAGCGAGAGGATGAAAGTGGATTCATTCTTAAGCAAAAAAGAGACTTGCGTTTTACTCACTACAAGCTCGCAGTTGATTGGGCGGGAGTAGAGCAGATCATCGATGACCCTTACCAGTATCATGAGCTGTACGCGAGCTATGAAGACCTTCACACACCTAAAGATATGTACCATCACATGGGGGCTCAGTTTGTTACTCTAGAGCGTGATGGTCAGACAATTTCTGGTACTCGCTTCTTGGTTTATGCACCGCATGCAACAGCGGCTAGCTTAGTGGGTAACTTCAATTCGTGGGACGGTCGTCGCCACCCAATGCAACGTTTGGACTACGGTATTTGGGGCTTATTCATTCCAGACTTGGAGGAGGGCGCTCAATATAAGTTCGAATTAAAAGGACCAAATGGTGAAGGCTTACCTCACAAGGCTGATCCATGGGGTTTCTACTCTGAGCAGTACCCTTCGTTCTCTTCTGTGACTTACGATCACGCTCGTTATGAGTGGCAAGATGCGAAATGGCAAAATCGGCCAGTGACAGAGAAGCGTAAAGAAGCACTGTCGTTCTATGAATTACATGCTGGTTCTTGGAAGCGCAATGCTGAAGGTGATTTTCTAAACTACCGTGAGTTAGCGGCAGAGCTGATCCCTTACCTAACCGAGCTTGGTTACACTCATGTCGAGTTGATGCCAGTTTCAGAGCATCCGTTCTATGGTTCATGGGGCTACCAGCCTGTTGGTCTTTTCGCACCAACTAGCCGCTTTGGTTCTCCGGATGATTTCAAATACTTTGTCGACCAATGTCACCAAGCTGGTCTTGGCGTAGTGCTTGACTGGGTTCCAGCACACTTCCCAAGCGATGACCACGGCTTAGCTAACTTCGATGGTACACCATTGTTCCACGATCCGGACCCACGTCGTGGTTGGCATCAGGATTGGAACTCGTACATCTATGACTTAGGTCGCGAACACGTGCGTCGTTTCTTAGTAGCAAACGCGCTGTACTGGTTCGAACAATTCCATATTGATGGTATCCGTGTGGATGCCGTAGCTTCGATGTTGTACCTCGATTATTCACGTAGTCATGATCAATGGATTCCAAATGTTGATGGTGGCAATGAAAACTACGACGCCATCGCGACATTGAAATGGATGAACGAAGAGGTGTACAAGCACTTCCCGAATGCTATGACGATTGCGGAAGAGTCGACGGCTTTCCCTGGTGTTTCTGCACCGACCTTTATGGGTGGCTTAGGCTTTGGCTTTAAGTGGAACATGGGTTGGATGCACGATAGCTTGTCTTACATCCAAGAAGATCCAATTAACCGTAAATATCACCACGATACGATTACTTTCCCGCTGGTTTACGCACACAGTGAGAACTACGTATTGTCACTGTCTCACGATGAGGTGGTATATGGTAAAGGTTCTATCCATAACAAGATGCCGGGTGATGAGTGGCAGCAAACGGCTAACCTACGCGCATACATGGGTTACATGTACGCACAGCCGGGTAAGAAGCTTAACTTCATGGGGGCTGAGTTTGGCCAGACAGCAGAGTGGAACCATGATGACCAACTGCAGTGGTTCTTATTAGACTACGAACGCCACCAAGGTGTTCAAAAGCTAACGAAAGACCTGAACCACCTTTACCGCAATGAAGCTGCGATGCACGATCTTGACTTCGACCCTAAAGGGTTTGAATGGCGTCTTCAGGATTCAGCAGAAGCGAGCATCCTAGCTCATGAGCGTATCAGTGAATCTGGTGAGCGTGTGCTAGTCGTATCGAACTTTACGCCAGTACCACATGAGCATTTCCGCCTAGGTGTTCCGGCACAAGGTAAGTACAGCCTATTACTCAATACTGATGATGCTAAATATAACGGTAGTGGTTATGACGTGAAAGAGGTTGTCGAAATCGAAGCCGTTCAGAGTGAAGGGTTGGATACCTCGATTGAACTTCGCCTACCGCCATTGTCGACTATTTTTTACAAGCTGAACCCGTAATGTAATCGGTAGAATGCACGCGTAGATAACACAAAAAAGGGAACCTTATGGTTCCCTTTTCTATTTGAGAGTATCTCGTTTAGTGCTGCTTGAAGTTCGTAAGGTAGAGCATAGAGCGTCCTACTACGGTTTCAATAATCCTAATGGAGTCAGTTCCAAAGCTCTCAAGCATTTTATCTCGGAATATACCATCAGAGCTGATATTGAACTCTTCAGGGCTTTTAACCTGAGACGCGTGAAAGAACATTAACTTGATCACGTATCGGAATTGCTCGTTATCTAAAGCGTTTTGCCATGATTGAACAAAGGCTTCCTCAGACGAGAAGTCTAAACTCTCAATAATAATCGAAAGCATGTGTTGATGTAATACGGAGCGGATAGCACGAGTCGATGGGTAGTAACCCTGAAGCGTTGTTAAACTAATGCCAATTTCCTGAGCAATCCTTGCATAAGTTAGTGCTTCATGTCCTTCAGCTAGAAAAAGGCTTAGTACGATCTCATCGTAGTGCTTTTGGTTTTCTAGTTTCTGTACTTGGGTAATTCGAGCCATTACAAATCTCTATTGAGTGCAATATTCTGTAAAGATGTATATTAAGAGCTTCTAAACTAGATTTCAAACCAAAGATGTGAGGAAATGGTCAGTTTATCGTCAAAATCCGATGGTTACGGTTTGTTCGGTTAAGTTTTGTTCAAAAGTGGGTGGGTAAAACAAAAACACCGCCCTATTGAGCGGTGTGTCATTTTAACTAGTTGTTTAAATTGATACTAAAATGGATACCAAAACAAAGCTGGTTCAAGGATGCGTTTTACGATAGCCAATATCACGATTAAACTGATGATAAATAAACAAATAAAATCGATACGTTTTAATGGTGCGTAGCTATACCAAGTGCGAGACTTGTGTCTGCCAAAGCCACGTAGTGTCATAGCATTCGATATTTCATCTGCTCTATCTAGGCTTGAGAAAATCAATGGCCCTAACACTTTAGCAACATTTTTAATGCGTACAAGAAGTGGTGCCTTCTTAGAAAGTTCAACACCACGAGCCTGTTGGGCATGCATGATGTTGACGAAATCTTTCTTAACTTCGGGCAAGTAACGTAGCGTTAAGCTGACCGCGTAGGCAATCTTATAAGGGACACCAATGCGGTTAAGGCTAGCCGCAAACTCAGTCGGATGAGTTGTGAATACAAAGATCAGCGCTATCGGAAACATACTCATGTACTTGAGTGTTACGGTCACCAAGTAAAACAATGTCTCTTGGCTCAACGAGTAGTTACCCGGTAATGTTAGCAATAAAGTTTCGCTGCCGATGAGCTCAGTACCTTGCTGTGGGGCCAACAGGTACATGAACAACGCATTTAGGCTCAGCACACTAGCCGTACCTAGCAACAGAGGCTTATAAACCCTAACTGGAACTCTGGTTAGTTTGAGTAGATAAAGCCCCGTTAGGATAAGTAACGTGATTAACCGTAGGTCGAATGTCGTTAATACAACAGTCACCCAAGCTAAGAAAAGAGCAAATTTAGTGATGCCGTTTAATGCATGCAGCGGTGATTTAGTATCAATGTAGTTGATGCCGAATTTTACTTTTAATGCATTCATAGCGAGCTTCTCTCGTAGTCGATGAAGTACTGCATAAATGCATTGGTGTCGTCGATTTTCATCATGGTCGCGAGTTCATAAATACTGGTGGTACAGAGGTTTGCACGCTCTAGAAGCGATGGTTGGCTGAACACCTCAGTCATGTCTGCGTTAGCAATCAGCTTGCTGTCAGCAATGACGATTGAGCGTGTGGTGTACTCTAGAACCAGGTGCATGTCGTGTGAAATGATCACGACGGTAATACCTAACTCGCGGTTAAGCTTTTGGATAAACGCCAGCATTGAGGTGTAGTTACGGTAATCTTGACCAGCAGTTGGTTCATCCAAGATCAGAAGCTCAGGTTCCAATACTAAGATAGAAGCGATCGTGACGCGTTTTTTCTGACCGTAGCTCAGTGCTTCGATTGGCCAGTGACGGAACTTACTCAAGCCACACAGCTCAAGAACGTTCTCAACTTTCTCTTTGATGTCCTGCTCTGCAACCCCGCGATTACGCAGACCGAATGCGACTTCATCAAAAATCATATGATGAGAGATCATATGATTTGGATTCTGCATCACAACGCCAACTTTCTGGCTTCTTTCAAAGATAGAAAGCTCTGACAGGTCTTCACCGTTGAGGTATGAAGAGCCTGAATCTGCGTCAATCACACCCATGATAATCTTGGTGATGGTCGATTTACCGGAGCCATTTTTACCTAAGATTGAAACGAACTCACCTTTGCCAATCTTAAAGCTAACGTCTTCAAGAGCGTTCTTTTCGCCATCGTAGGAGTAAGTCAGACCGTGTACCTCAAGCAAAGGTTGGTACTGTGTCTCGGCAACTGGAGTTGGGCGTTTTGCAAACCAAGTTTGAACTGCAGGACGGAACCTCTTGTAATCGAGAGCTTTGAGGTTTGATAGCTTATCTTCACTGGTCAAAGGTGCTTTCGCTGCCTTCAGAGCAGATAAATAAAGTGGTTCACGAATACCGTGTGTTTCAAGAAGTTCAGAAGCTAAGATTTCATCGGGTGTCATGTCTGCAACAATTTCACCGCGCTCCATCAAGATCACTCGGTCGATATCGCGGTGTAGAACATCCTCAAGGCGATGCTCGATGATTACGATAGTCTTGTTGGTTTCTTTATGAAGCTGGTCGATGATTTCGATAGTCGCTTTGCCCGTTTTCGGGTCAAGGCTAGCCAAAGGTTCATCAAACAATAGGATGTCAACGTCATCAACTAAGATGCCCGCTAATGACACGCGTTGTTTTTGGCCGCCGGATAGATCATGTGGCGAGCGATCAAGCATGTCTGCTAAGTCGACCATTTTTGCTGTCGACTTAACCAGAGGGTACATATCAATGTTCGACACTAACTGGTTTTCCAGCGCGAATGCGATGTCTTCGCCAATACTCAAACCGACAAATTGGCTATCAGTATCTTGTAATACTGTGCCAACCTGCTCGGTATAGTCGTGCATAGAAAAATCAGAGATGTTCTTGCCGTTGATCTCTAGAGACCCAGTCACCTCACCTTTGATAGCATGAGGAATCAGACCGTTAAGGCATTGACCTAGGGTAGATTTACCACTACCACTTGGCCCAATAATGACGATTTTCTCTCCTTTCTCTATCCTTAGATTGATATTTTTTAGTGTCGGTTTATCCAGCGACTCATATCTAAAAGAGAAGTTCGAAAATGCTATAGTCATTATCGCTTATGCCTCAGTCAGGTTACGGCTTTGTTTGTTGCGTTTAGCGACTGATTTTAGGATCAGCAAGCCAACAACAGCGATCAGAACGGTGTTACCCGCTGCAATGATAGACAGTTGAGTGAAGACTTTAGTAAACGGTTCTGCATAAAGGATGGTATCTAGGAATGCAGAGCAGCCGTAACCGACCACATTACCGGCAAGGGCAAGTACCACAAACAGCGCGAAGTCTTTCATAGGCAACTCACCTTGCTGAAGGCGGTTTTTGGTCAACATCGGGAATAAACCGATGATCATACCCACAATACCTGAGCCCAATACCCAAGTTAACCATACACCCCAGCCTGCGAATAGGTCTGTTACCCAGTGGCCAATGAAGCCAACTAAGAAACCTACAATTGGACCGAACAAAACAGAAAACAGTGCTAAGACCGCCATTGCTGGTTTTAATGTCGTATTAGCGAACACTGGGACACCAAACATAGGTAAACCACCAATGCCATACAGTGCTGCACCAATGGCAATGACAACCACTGTTTTAGCTGAAAAGTTCATAGGTAACCTCAAATACTGAAAGATAAAAATAACAAAGAACGTATATTCACCATTTCTAATAGGTATCTCATCGAGATCGTTTTTTAGGCAAATATAAAAAATAAGGCGCGCATTATACAGTAGAACCCTTCCATAAGGGAAGGTAAGTGTCTAGATGTCTAAAATTCCATCCAGATACGTTTATATGATGTAAAAAGCCGTGGTTTGTGAACTGACCCCCAATAGTTGGACACCAATTATTGGGGGTCTTTTTATGTCCAAATATAGCCGAGAGCTAAAATGTATCATTGCTAAGCAATACTTAGATGGCACGTCATCTCTCTACTTAGCAAAACAATATTCAATTTCTTCAAGACAGATACGGTATTGGGCTCAAGTCTTTGCCATTCATGGTAC
>NZ_JAKEUW010000086.1:0-14249 GCF_022398115.1 Vibrio sp. Isolate22
GCTTCACGTATAACGCACCTTACATGGATTCACTTTCGTTCATCATACTGATTCCCTAGCACTCACCCAATTCGTGGTTATCAGGAGGAGCATTCCCTCACGGTTCTGCTCCCGTTTGGCACAGTGCCAAACTTCGTTACATTGTCAGGCTCGCTGCTTTATTCAGAGCCTTAGGGTCGTCTGGTGATACAAACGGTTCACTCTTATCGCGGTGAACAGCGCTTCATGCGACTTCACGTCGCACGGACATTTCCGTGTTAAGACCAGATTACAGTACAGATTCTTTAAGATTAGTTTTTCGACCCTAAATAAGGGGACTTGCCTCTATTGAGCAAAATAGATTCACCAACACACTACAATCAGCAGTATGAATCCCCCTTAATGATCTACTATTCTTTTAATGGCAGATCCATGGGTAAATATAACCCTTCACCTGGTCGTTTTTTCTCTTCGAAATGAAGAGCCAGCGATAGATACATAATTGAATTTCTAGCCAATTTTATCAATGTCATTAAACGTGATTCAAACTGACTAATAGGTATTAAAAGGGTATGAGAAGAAAGCACTTCTTTCTCACGAATCTTTGACTTTAAAATTGATACTTTTGAGTTAAGCGTGTTTTCTTGCTCTTCAAACTGAGTTATTAGAAAGTTGCTACCATTTTTTTTAGCTTTTTTCTTGGCGCTGTAAATTTCTTTCAATTGGTTTTGGAGTTCTAGAATCTCTAGATTTATCTTGTTCAGCTCATCTTCATAATAGCTGTTATGAGAGTGAGTAAGTTCATAACCTAAATCATCGACAATCTTGAGCGACCGATGCTCCATTGCATTTCTAATTTCAGCAAACGCTTTTGCATCTGGATCGATCCACTTAGAGACAGAAGTGGAGTTTGTAACGTCTCGAATATCTTTCAATATGTAAAACAACGCATGAATGAAATGATTGTCGCTGTCTTTCAGCTTCTTATGAGGTTTCCAATCCTTCTTCCAGTTCTTAGCTTTGAAATCCCTGAAAAGATTATCGATACTGATCATCTTGTCGTCTTTGAGTTCATTCAAATCAAGAAAACGACTCACAAAGTATGCCAATTTATCAAATAGCGAATACAGTATTCTAAATGCTGATTTGTAGTGACAAATTTTTAAGTTGTCGATTGAGTGCGACATATCATCAACATGTTGATAGGTAGAATTAAAAAAGTGCTGGGCATCATTTGGTATACTTTCTGCTGAAAAAACTAGGTAACGAGCATAGCAGTAATCATTTTTTAGCTCGTCAAAATTGCCGTGATAAGCTAGTTCTTCATGCATATTTAGAGATGTGTTTATAGCTCTAGCGAATGAGGGCAAAGTAAGCACATCTTGATAAGAAATCTCATATTCGCAAACGTCATTTAAATCATTGATAAAAAGCGTGTTTTGTGCGCACCAATCCAAATACTGCTTGTGCTTTTTTGTTTCATAATTATCAAATTTATCTTTAAAATAATCAAAAGCAGAGACTTCAAACGTTTGCTCAAACCATTCTTTGAATCTCAATAGATGGCCTTCACCTTCAAGGTCTATTCTCTGCTCAGGATACAGTTGATCAATGTTGTTAATTGCTTCATTTACTAGTTGGTATGCCACCAAATAGTGATACTCTTTATGCCCATTATCATAAAGCGACTCTCCTAAGAAGAGTTGGTTTCGAGCTTTCGAAGCAATGGCTTCAATCTTATTGTTTATCGAGATGGCTTGATCATAGAGTGGTATACAACAGAAAGCTCTTCCTTGAGATGAAAGACAATTTGCCAGATTAGTCAAAACCATAGACCTGAGGTTTTCATAAGCACGGATATTGTTAACATCCTCATTCCAATTGACTTCAGGAATGCTATGTAACGCTTGTCGATAAAAAATCACAGCTTTCATCAAATCATCTGAGTACCACTCAACGTTTCTAGCTTCATAAAGAACAGAGTAGCAATTTGCTAATGTATAGAAGTAATGAGCCTCATATAGAGAGTGTTCAAAGTCAAAATCTAGCTTTGTGAGTTTCTCAATTAACTTCTCCAAAGAGGCATAATTATGACTGATGATATGTTGATCGGCTTCTTTACTGAAATCATTAAGTTCATTTCTCGTCATCAACAAAATGGCACCTCAAATATCTATGTGACGTAAATTGCGCCTACCTAGTAGGTGCTTAGCTGCATAGTAAGTTGATTAGGATAATTTGGTCAAATGACACGTATCAGAACTCATACGAGCAATAGTTCTAACACGGAAAGGCGCATAAACGTGTTAGCTAATAACACTTAGTGTTTATGATTGCCTGCCGATAGATTTGAAGAGACATCCATTGTCATAGTGGAGTTCCAAAGCTTCGTACTCTTGCTTCAAACCCCTTCGCAACATTCCACTTCAAACATCTTCGAGACCAAAAGAGCTACCAAGTCGCTCCCTTAAAAGAAATGAGCCATTTAGGGCGGCCGAGTTCCCCCCGAACTCGACCTGTTCCAGACGCGCAAGCAAAGGCGTGTGGATTCTGGCTTACTCATAAATTAACCAATTCCAGTTTGTTGTGTAAACAATCAATAGCTTGGCCACTGATAGGTAGGTCGTATTTCGATGTGCAAAAACATACAAATAAAGTATGTCGAAATAGGGGGATGAGCCTAGATGCCGTGGCTGGCGTATTAGTCGGTAAGCGCTGACAAAATAATAAACACAGCGTGCTAGTTAATAATATCGTTAAAATTGATTTTAAAGGTGTTTATAACTGGCTAGTGATGTGTGCTAGTTTTAAGAGTTGGTCATCTTTTATTCTGGTGTTATGCACTACTTTTGATTTTAAAGTTGGGTTTACTATCTGAATTTTTATTTATGACGGGATAAATGATTGTTTATTGTTGATTTGGCAAGATCTTCAAGTATCCTTTATGTAAACAAAACGTTAAATATCGAAAGTAAATTAACAATCATTAAGGAGTCGATGATGTTACACGCTCACGAAAACACCCTACATATTACCCATCTCAGTAACCACGCGGTTAAGGAGCTGTCACCTTCTTTCTCTAAGCTACCTAGCACAGAGCACGCAGACGGACAGTACCGATTGAGAAGGTACTCTGTGGTTGAATTCAGTAATGGACAAGTCGTTGAGCTAGACAAACATAACTTCGTTCAGTCTGAAGACATCAATCACTTTCAAGGTGATGTTGTTCGTCAATTCGAGCCAATTGAAGCACCGATCCTTAGCAGCGAAGGCATGCAAGAGATGTGTGAATTGTTTATTGAAACCAACGGGCTTGAAGACGGACAAGAAATTGAAATCCACCAAATTCGTATCGCTGCCATTTTTGAAGAGACACAGGTTGCGCCAGAAGGTGTGCACCAAGATGGCTTCGACCACATCGCGTTAATTGGCGTGAACCGTCATAACATTGTTGGCGGCGAAATCATGCTGTATCAAGATTCTCATGAAGCGCCATTCTTTAGAAAAGTGCTTGAAGACGGCGAAGTCGCGATGCTTGCAGACAGTAAGCTATGGCACAACGCACAGCCAATTCGCACCATAGACCACGACGAGATGGGCTACATGGATGTGTTTGTTCTAACGGCTAAGGATGCGCGTAATGTCCTTCACTCTTAATGATGTACGCCAGCAGTTCAGTGCGCTAGGCCAATACCACGACGGTAAGCCCGTTACCTTTTTTGATGGCCCGGGTGGTTCTCAGGTTCCTGAGAATGTTCTTGCGTCGATGACAGAATACCTTGGCCACTTTAACTCTAATTTAGGCGGTCACTATTTCTCGAGCCAGAAGACGACAGGCTTGATGCAGCAAGCGCGAGAGTCAGTGCAAGCATTACTGAATGCTGAATCCTCTGGCAATGTTGTATTTGGTGCCAACATGACCTCGCTGACTTTTCAGCTTAGCCGAGCGATCAGCCGCGATTGGCAAGCTGGCGATGAAGTAATTGTTACTGCGCTAGACCACTATTCGAATGTATCGAGCTGGCAGCAAGCGGCAGACGACAAGGGTGCGATTGTTCGCCAAGTTCGTGTCGACGAGTCAGATTGTAGCTTAGACATGGCACACTTCGAGTCGTTACTGAACGAGAAAACCAAGCTGGTTGCTGTGACCTTTGCTTCAAACACCACGGGCTCAATTGTTGATGTCGAGAAAGTTATCGAGCTTGCACACCAACACGGCGCTCAGGTATATGTTGATGCTGTTCATTATACACCTCATCATTTGATTGATGTTCAGCAGTTGAACTGTGACTTCTTAGCGTGTTCGGCTTACAAATTTTTTGGCCCTCATGTTGGTATTGCTTACGTGGCGCCTCAATGGCTGCATACTTTAAAGCCATACAAGGTTGAGCCTGCCACTAACATCGGTCCTGGACGTTTTGAAACAGGAACACAGAGTTTTGAAGGCCTCGCAGGTGTGATTGCTGCGGTGGATTACTTGGCACAATTTGGTGAGCCAACTGACTCATTACGCTCTCGCTTAGAGCAAAGCTACGCGCTGTATAACAAGCATGAAAGCCAGCTGAGCGAGTACTTCCTAAAACGCTTGGGCGATCTAGAAGGGGTTAAACTCTACGGTAAGACGGAATTTGATTCCAACCTAAGAACGCCAACATTCGCCATCACCTTTGATAACCACTCTCCAGAATTTATCGCTAAAAAGCTGGGCGAGCATAATATCTGTGTGTGGAACGGACATTTCTACGCATTAGGTTTGGTGAAGCAGCTAGGTATTGAAGAGCAGGGCGTAGTGCGTATTGGTTGTATGCATTACAACTCGATTGAAGAAATAGACCTACTGTTCAACGTGCTCGAGGGCATTGTTAGAAATAACTAAAAGCGGGTTCCAGAATTAGAAAAGAGCATACTTCTCTCAAGAATATTGAGTCGGAAGTATGCTCTTTTTTTGACCTTGCTTAGGGGACTCGCGTCGGTGAGTCGGTCAAGCTATAGATCCATCAAGCTATTACTCGATTAAGAAAGGTGCTCAACAATCGCGACACCCACAGCGTGTGCGCTTGTCGGGTTTTGACCGGTGATCACTCGCCCATCAACAATCACAAGCTCTTGCCAAGGTTGAACCTTGTTGAAACGTGCTGCCCCACGAGCTAGCGACTCTTCCAGTAGGAATGGAATGTCGTTGATGGTGCCAAAGTCGATCTCTTCTTCACGTGTAAAGCCAGTCACTGATTTAGTGCTCAGAAGTGTTTCGCCATTGCTCAATACGATAGGGAGCAGGGCTGCTGGACCATGACATACTGCCGCGACAACGCCACCATCTTCATAATGCTTGGCAGCGATGCTAGCGAATTGTTCATTAGACGCTAGGTCTGAAAGTAGGCCAAAACCACCTGGGTAGAAGATCGCATCATAGCTGTCTGCATTGATTTGGCTTACTGGAATCGTGTTGTTAATGCGGTTTTGGAAGTCATCATTCGCCAAGATTTCAGCATTAACCGTATCTCCTTCAATATCAGTTCCGTACAGCGGTGCTTTGCCGCCATTGATAGAAGCGATGTCGTATTCGAAACCAGCAGCCAAGATCTCTTTCAGAGCGTGGGTAAGTTCTGGAGCGTAAGTACCGTTCGCTTGATCTGTCTCGCCAAGTGTCGCGTGGTTAGTCACTGGAATTAGTATTTTTTTCATGATTCGTCCCTTTGAGCTGCTGTTCTTCTCGTTAGATGTTGGCGCTTTTCTCTAAGCAGTCGTGCTTGGTGTTAACCTGTGCACTGTTACTTAGCTATCGCCGTTTTGTTACATCTAATACTAGTTCCAAATTATTTAGGTGATAATATGCTTAAAAGGCAAAACATTGTTGCTATATAGCAAAGATAAAACGCGAGTAGGTTAAGTATGGATAGCTTTGAAGGGATTAACGAATTCGTTGCGGTTGCCGAATGCCACGGTTTTTCTGCGGCCGCTAAGCAGTTAGGTTGCAGTACCAGCCATGTGAGTCGACAAGTTTCAAGGTTAGAAGAGCGAGTTGGGGTGGCTTTGCTTGCCCGTTCAACGCGCATGGTAAGCCTGACTGAGTCTGGACATACTTACTATCAACAGTGCAAAGATTTAGTTATCGGGCTGCAACAAGCCAATGAGCAAGTTACGTCTCAACAAACTCAGCTTAGCGGTACATTGCGTGTTAGTGCGGCGGGTGCATTTGCCGAGAATCATGTTGCGGCAGCACTGATGGAGTTTGCAAAGTCTCATCCAGATCTAACCATTGAAATGAACTTCAACACCAAGATGGTGAACTTTATTGAAGACGGTATCGACTTCGCGATTCGTTACGGTCGGTTAGATGACTCAGGGCTGGTGGCAAGAAAGTTGGTTGATCGCCCAATGGCTGCGGCGGCGAGTAAAGCGTATATCGATCAACATGGCGCACCTATTCATCCAGAGCAGTTAAAACAACACAGCTGTATTATTGCTAATAGTGACCAATGGCTGTTTGAGCAAAATGGAAATCCATTGAATGCGGTAAGAGTGCATGGTCGATGGAGAAGTAACAATTCAAGCGCGGTACTGAAAGCTTGTGAAGAGGGACTCGGCGTTGTGTACCTTCCTAGAAGCAGTTTTAATGGCGGGCTAACCAATGGCAAGCTGGTTCCTGTGCTAGAAGAGTATTGGGGCTCGGGTACAAGCAGTTGGATTGTTTACCAGAACCGACGCTTTTTGCCTCAACGAGCACGGCTAGCGATAGACTTCTTGGTCTCTTATTTTTCTGATTGGGATGAGTAGTGCTGTCTAAGCTAAGAAGCCAGAAGCCAGAAACTATTACAGATAGAAAACAAGGAAGGCAAAAGATAGAAAAGTTAATCATTACATTGCTATAGGTTATCTATTTTTGTTTTTTGGCGCGCGTAATCAGATTGATATGCTTGTCTACTTTTGGTAACTCGTGCTAGCGATTGATTTGTAGAGAAGCAACCAACAGTACGATATACTAGATGGTATATTAATGTCCCTTGATGCTTGAAAGATTCTGTGGAAGGGTTAGTGGGATATGTTGCAATGCTCCAGTGATGAAGTATAGCTAGATTGCGGAGTTGGCAATGTTTTCTATAAATTTCGAATCCACTTACGGCGTGATAATCATTCAAGATATGAATGTGGTTAGTGTCGATGCTAACTATGCTCGTATTTATGGTTACCAATCTCCCGAAGAATTATTGGCCAATATTGACAGCTTTCTGGATCTAATTCCTGAAGAGTTCCATGTTCTCGCCTACCAAAACTATCTTGAAACGGTTAGTGGTCAACGAGACCCACAAGTTCACACTTATACCAATGTTGACCGCAACGGCAGAGAATTCACGGTTTTTTCTATTGATCATGTCACAGGGTGGCAGGGAAGACCTGCGTTACAAGTGACCGTTATCGACCTTAGCCCTGCTATTCAGCTGCAGAACATAGTCCGCAAACAAGACCAAATGTATCGCGATATGATCATGCAATCGGGGCAGGGAATATTGGTACACCGAGATTTTAAACCTTTGATGGTTAACCAATCTTGGGTGAACTTACAAGGTGGCAAGTCGATAGAGCAGGTATTAGAGCTCGATTCTATTCTTGATTTGGTGCCAAAACAAAACGTAGAAAGTATTTATCAACGTTACCAGACTGTCATGTCGGGTGAGCCGTCGGGTACCAGTAATGTGGTTGAGAATATCGGTTTGGATGGTGTCCATCGATTTTTCAATATCTATGACAACGCAGTTATCTGGGAAGGTAAGCCAGCCATGCAGGTTGTGCTTGAAGATGTCACCCAGAAAGTGATGTTAGAAAAGCAGCTCGTGCATCAAGCGAATTACGATGAGATGACGGACTTACTCAATCGTCGAGCTATTTATGAGTGGTTTAGAGAACACATGACCTCTGACAATCACCTTGTGTGTATGCTGCTCGATATTGATGATTTCAAATCGATTAATGATACATACGGTCACATGGTCGGTGACGAGGTGATCTGTGCGTTGGCTAATATTACTAAGCGCAGTGTTGAGAGTGTGGGCGGTGTTGCGGGTCGCTGGGGTGGTGAAGAGTTCATCGTCTTCATTCCAAATGCAACGTCAGAAATGTCACATGAAATCTCTGAACAAATTTGTCAACAGTTTAATCAAGCAGAGTTTAAAATAGACGAACAGACTCGATTCAATTCGAGCGTTAGTATTGGTATGAGTGATAGCCTTGCGTGTGAAGAGCGCACGACAATCGATGCCTTGGTTAATCTAACCGATCAATCACTCTATCGAGCTAAAGCCAATGGTAAAAACTGTGTGGATGGAGATATGGTAGCACTCTAGTCTTTTCTCTTTTCTCTTTACTCTCTTAAAGCGGATCGTCCCATCTGAAATAAAAATGCCCTGAAGCAGAAGCCTCAGGGCATTTTTGTCTCTCCTTGTGGTGTTGCCCTGCTGGTTAAGCAGAGACTTCAACTTCGTAAGAACCAAATTTACGGATGTTAATCACGCCCGTATCTAAGATTAGGTATTGGCCTTTAATGCCTTGCAGCACGCCAGATACTTCAGGGTTCTTATCAAAGTTATGCGAAACAATCTTCACTGGGTGCTGTTCTACTGGGTAGCTCAGTGAGGTGATGTTCTCACTTAGTACTTCGATGGCATCATCACCGAATTTCGCTTTAATCTCTTGGATCTTATCTTCAACCAATGGAAGCAGCTCTTTTGCTTTCTCTACCAGTTCCATGTCGTCGCCATCGCCTTTCAGCAGCGTGCGCCAGTTGGTTTTATCGGCAATGTGTTTTGCCAATTCAACTTCAATCAGGCCAGAGATTTGACGAGTTTTTACCTTAAGGATCGGTAGGCCTTGAGTCGCACCTTGGTCAATCCAACGTGTTGGGATTTGCGTGTGACGAGTGATACCTACTTTTAGGCTTGATGTGTTCGACAGGTAAACGAAGTGATCAACCATGCAGTTTGCTTCGCCCCATTCAGGCTCACGACAGGTGCCTTCGTCGTAGTGGCAAGTCTCTGGCTTCATGATGCACATGTCGCAACTTGCTAGCTTTTTCATACACACAAAGCAGTGGCCTTGAGAGTAACTCTTCTTGGTTTTCTTGCCACAAGAGCAGCAAAAAATATTGCCAGTGTGGGTGAGGTTGATGGTTTTACCAATCAGAGGGTTTAGTTCTACAAACTCTTCGCCTACAGGCAAACGGTAGGTTACCGCGCCATCAAGGGAAGCACTCATCTTCTTGAGTGTTCCTTTCGCTAATAAAGACATGACATTACTCGTTGTATTTTGATTATTATTTCACCGACTCGTTTGCGCTGTGAGCAGGCAATACGGTTAGCGATGATTATGCGATGAGTATAACAAATGGAGCCTATTTTTATACGCAATAATACTTGATTATCGACGTAAATAATTAGGATGAAATATAAGCATAAAAATATAGTATGACATTTTGTTCAGGCGTGATATAACGTTTTTTAGTAAATTTTTGGTATTAAGATCACTAATTTACGTAACTTATTTTATATCGTGAAATCCCAAAGATAGGGATATATGCCGGAAGCTTAGATGTGAAGTGGATCCATAAGATAGTCATCTTTTTAGTTATCGCGACGCTTGCCATAGTGCAGTACTACCGTGTGAGCGGAAATCGCGTGATAACGGCAATTACACCAGACAAATATGAGTTTATTGCAACCAGTGATCAGGTTGATAGAGGCGTGAGTACGTCTCAATTATCCTTCGCTAATGGGCAGTACATTCTTGATTGTGAACTGAAAGAGTCAGAGTACCCTTGGCCTTATTGTGGCTTGTCGATTCGTATTGACCCAGACATCACGGTTGGCCTCGACCTTTCCCAGTATCACACCTTTAGAGTAAACATCGATTACCACGCGGAAGCGGACTCTAGCGGCCGTTTACGAACCTACCTACGCAATTACAACCCTGCTTATTCGGGTCCGGATAATGAGTACACGCATAAGTACAATGGCATGGAGTTTTCGCCAGGTGTCGATGGCGGCGTGATTGAAATACCGATTAAAAACCTCCAAGTGATGACATGGTGGCTTGCAGATAATGACATTGCGCTAGAGCACTCTGCTCCCGAGTATTCCAACGTAAACATGGTTGAGTTCGCGACGGCATCGGGCGCTAAACTTGGGCATCATCGCATTGTCATCCGTAGTATCGAGTTTGAAGGTTCTTACATCACAGGTGAGAGCTTATTCTTAATATTGCTGTTTGTTTGGGTTGGTACTGGCACTGTGTTCTTGTTTTCAGAGTTACACGACTCGCGAAAACGTATGCTGATTGCAGAGAAAAGGCATCATCATCTGAAGAGCGTTAACCGAGCATTAAGAGAGCAAAACTTTGAGTTCTCGGAAATGGCGCATCGTGATGAATTGACCGGAATTCTCAACAGGCATGCGATTCGTGATTGGCTGAAGATGCAGTCGCAACACGTCAAACAAGGCCATAGCAAGCTTAGTATGTTGTATCTAGATATCGACTACTTCAAGAGTGTAAACGATAAGTACGGCCATCAAATGGGAGACCATATACTGCGAGAGTTCAGCATGGTGGTGGGCAGTGCAATCAGCCCTACAGATAAGCTAGTCCGTTGGGGCGGTGAGGAATTTATCATCTTCTGCCCGGAAACTGAGGCGGGTGAAGCCCAGAGCAAGGCGGAACGTATTCGCTTGTTGGTGAGCCAGCATTTGTGGGTTCATGGTGACCCACTGACATGTAGCATCGGTATTGCTGAAATGAGGCAAGAGAGGGTGACAGAGACAATCGCTCGCGCTGACGAGGCGCTCTATCAAGCTAAACACTCAGGGCGTAATCAGGTGATCTTGAGCCACTAATCTGCAAATTGTTTTGATTACTTTATAAGCCACACGTGCATATGTGACGTGTGGCGTTTTTGTGCGCGCTTTATGAGTTTACTCTCTAAAGCTTTTGTTGGTTTGTTTGGATAACGTATTGAAATGATCTCACTGTTCTTTAAATGTTTGCTTGGTGCCGCAGCGGTTTTGTTGATTGCACTGTTGTCGAAAAGTAAGAGTTTTTACATATCAGGGCTTGTACCTTTGTTTCCTACTTTTGCCTTGATTGCTCATTACATTGTCGGCACAGAGCAAACCATGGTAGAGCTGCGTACTACCGCATTGTTTGGCCTGTTTTCTCTGGTGCCATATGCAGCTTATTTAGGGGCTGTGTATGTGTTTAGCTATCGCTATAACTTAGTGTCGACTCTATCGCTGGCAACAGTGGTGTGGGTGCTATGCGCTTCTATGTTGCTGATCGGTTGGACGCGTGTTGTGCCAAGTGTGGCGTGATAAGCGACTCTTAGAGCGGGAATGATTACGTGATAGGGATGTAAATACCCAAACAAAAAAGGTGGCGAGGAGCCACCAAAAAGGGAAATCGTTTAATTATTCTTTTTAAATGCCCGCTTAGTGATAACCTCAAATAAATGATGGCCTCACATTGAGTGGGCATTTTTATACTGGCTGAGCGGGGGAACTGCAGCCAGTTAAGTCAGATCTTTTGCTTATGCAGCTCTCTTTATCAGTGTTTACTTCTTACCAGAAGATCCAAGCGAACAGTGTTAGCACTAGGATACAAACTAGGTTTAGAACCATACCAATTCGCATCATCTCTTTCTGCTTGATGTGACCTGAGCCAAATACAATCGCGTTTGGTGGTGTTGCTACAGGTAACATGAAGGCACAAGATGCAGCGACAGCGATTAATGCAGACAGGATAACTGGCGACATACCTAATGCTTCAGCAATGGTTGCGAATACTGGTACTAACAGTGCTGCACTTGCTGTGTTACTCGCAAACTCTGTTAGGAATACCACGAATGCGACTACCGCTAGAATCGTTAGTAGAACACCTGCCGTTTCTAAGAAGCCACTTAATGAGTGCGCTAGGAATACACTGGTGCCAGTCGCTTTAAGGATGTTACTTAGACAGATACCACCACCGAATAGAATCAATACACCCCAGTCAGTTGTCTTCTCAACATCTTTCCATTCCACCGCTCGAGAAGCGCCAAGCAGGACGATTGCACCTATCGCAACCAAGCTATCGAACTTAGAGAAACCGCCGATCATTGCGTTGATTGGCTTACCGAAAATCCATAGCGTCACAATAAGTAGGAAGATAGACAGTGTGATTTTCTTGCTGTTTGTCCATTCTACTGGCGCGTGGTCTAGCTCGAACTTATGGTTGAGTTTTGGCTTAGTCATCACGTAAAGAATCAACATTGCGATTGGCAATAGAATCATCGAGATTGGTAGACCAAGTGCCATCCACTCAGTGAAGCTAAGACCAACTTCCGCAGCAGCGATAGCGTTCGGTGGGCTACCTACTAGGGTTGCGATACCACCGATAGACGCACAGTAAGCGATACCCAGTAGCACGAACACGTAAGTATTGCGGTCTTCACTTTGGTCTACTTTGTTCATGATGCCAAGAACAAGAGGAAGCATCATTGCCGTTGTTGCTGTGTTAGAAATCCACATCGACAAACCAGCACTCACACCGAATAACATGAATACCGCGACCGACATTCTGCCTTTTGCAATCAGTAGTACTTTGTCGGCAATCGCTTTATCAAGTTCTTGCTTGTTGAGCGCGGCAGCAAGAGCAAAACCACCCAAAAATAGGAAGATGATTGGGTTAGAGAAGTTCGCCAATGCAGCGGGCGTGTTGAAGACACCAAACAGGACAGCCAAGAGTGGAACAAGCAGAGCGGTGATGCTGACATGAATAGCTTCGGTTAACCATAGAACCGCAACGAACACGAGAATACTCAAACCAGTATTGACTTGTGATTCGAAAGGAAGGGTGTTGAGCAAGAGTGCGAATAGCGTGAAATTACCAATCAATATCATGCTGTTGCGGGTAAACAACCAGTGTTTCAGTGTAGTAACAAGTGCCGTCATAAGGCGCTCCTTTTGTTTATCCTCGTTTATTGATGCACTGGCTTCATTGAGCTGTGCTTATTGTTTTTCGAGGAATATTGACTTCATGTCGGGTTGGGCTTTGTTGAGGGAATGTTACTTAAGTTAATAAAGGAGCGTTGGTGTGTTTTTGTGTAACAGCAGGGAAATGTGAGGCAACAAATTCAAAATGTGTAGATTTCTACACATCGGTTTCTGAAGGGGTTGAAATAGGGCTTGGAATTGGTGATGTTTCTTGTTTTGGGCTAGGTTGAATCGGCTCTTTCGGGCCAAGGAATTTCGGGGTTGTACCCATGATATACAGGTCTAGGAATGCTTTGGTACGAGCAAACACTTCACGTAAACGTATTGATGTTCCAGAGTGGTGAGTCGGGCCGGAAACCGCTAAACATTGCGCGTGAATGTCATATGAGTTGGCGATGAATAGCGCTCGTTCACAGTGGAATTTTTGAGTGATGATCAGGAAGTTGTCGGTATCGAAGATCTTCTTCGCACGAACAATCGAGTCTAAGGTTCTAAAGCCCGCGTAGTCGAGGTTGATACGTTCATCAGGAACGCCAGCTTTTAACAAGTCGCGTTTCATGGTCCACGGCTCATTGTAAGAACGGTGAGCGTTGTCGCCACTTAATAAAAATTGGTCTACTTTTTCACGGTCGAACAGCTCAATGGCCGCTTCAATGCGATGTTTGTAATAGTCGTTGAGCGTTCTACCCAAGTATTTACTGGTACCCAGTACGACGGCAACCTCAACTTCTGGCACCTCATCGATGTCATAGATGATGCGGTCTTCCGCTTGCCACGAAACCCAATAATCAATCGCAATCACCGCAGCGCTGCCTACCAAGAACACTAGGAAGGCGCCATACAGAAAACCTTGCAGCTTTTTGTATGCTTTTAGTAAGTAGTTTCGGCAAATGTGAGAATTGAATTTCACTCTCGGCATAGTCCTTTGACTGAGCATTATTTTTTGAGTGCTCGATAATACCAAATAAAAATGAGAAAAATCAGTTAAAAAGACAAGACAATGTAAAGAAAAAAAGGTTCATCGCGGCTTTCCGGGGAAAGCCGCTTTTATCTTCAAGAAGAAGTAGTCTGTATCTCGATACCCATACCCCATTCGCTTGATTAACTTTATTTTGTTGTTTATCCCTTCCAATGTGCAGGTGTTGAGCGGATAACTTGCCGATCCAATAATACCGTGAAGATAAGGCCTCAGTTTTCGTGCGAACTCTTTCAATGGCTTAATTCCACTTTCTTGCACTTGTGCCCACCATACCTCCC
>NZ_JAKEUW010000087.1:0-12756 GCF_022398115.1 Vibrio sp. Isolate22
GGCTAGTTCTTGCTCTCGTTGACTAGTACTGGTGTCTTTCTTCGAGTTCTTTCGCCACCCGTAGATTTGAGATTCATGTAAAGAAAGCTGTCTTGCTGTCGCAGCTACTCCCACTTTATCTGCTAACTTCAGGGCTTCTGCTTTAAATTCAGGGGAATGTTTAATTCTAGTTTTCTTAGTTGTCATTGTTCACCTCGTTAGTGATTGTACTCACTTAACTCAGTGTCCAAAACTGCTGGGGCGGATCACCCTTCAACTAATACAACTCTAGGCAGGCGTTGTTTCAACACCTTACCTTTGGTCGCTTTGGTTTTATCGGTACAAGTATTCGCAGAAGAGACCGAACTTGTCGATGAGCCTGTACTCAATGAAGAACAAAAAGACGAATCCCCTTTCACGACGTTAACTAAGTTGGGGTTTATATACTCTCAGAACACCAGTTCATCCTTGTCTATCAATTCCGGGATATCCGTAGGCTACAAAAAGGAAAATTGGGGACAACGGGTGCAGTTCGATACTTATTACACGGATGCTGAAAATGATGAAGATGGAACGAATCGCTATACCACTAACTATGGGATTAGCTATGACTTGAATGACGTCACCTATTTAGTTGCCACGACACGTTTTGAGCACGACCACTATGGCACCTATCGTAAGCAGTTCATTACCGCTACTGGGCTTGGTCGTCATTTCTACGATACAGAGAGAATCAAGCTTCAAGCATCCGCGGGTCCGGGTTATCGGATCAGTAAACGCCAATCTTCTGATGAAGAGTTTCCAAACAAAGAGAACTACGAACTTATTACTAATGCCAGTATCGATGGCTCCTTAACGCTCACTGAAACGTTCTCTATGGGTGCTACGGCTAACATGGCCTATGGTGAAGAAAACACGAACTACAACCTTAAAGGCTATCTAAAGAACATTCTGATGGGTAACTTAGCGCTCACCTTCGATACCGAATACATCTATAACACCACTGTTGCCTCAGACCAAAGCAATAGTGAGATCTATAGTTCAATGAATCTAAACTACGATTTCTAACCATACTGTTTGCTCTGCTCCCTAACCTCGAAACACCGGATAACAAAAGGCCCTCATAGTGAGGGCCTTAAAGTATCAAAAAGCTAATAACTTCTATCTCTGATATACCATTACGCTGTTTTTGACCTCAAACGTGCTAGCACATCCACCTGCTTTAAGTTTGCCATCCCAACATACGCGACAGGTACCAAAAACAGTGAGAAGAAAGTTCCGACCGTTAAGCCACCCACCAATACTAAACCGATGTTGATACGACCGAGAGAACCAGGCCCATCGGCCAAGGCTAACGGTAACGAGCCTAGGATCATCGTCAGCGAAGTCATTAAGATAGGACGCAATCTTGAACGTGCACTGCTGATCGCGGCTTCTTTTGCACTGGCGCCTGATTTACGTTTCTCATTGGCGAATTCCACCAATAGGATACCGTGTTTCGTCACGAGACCCACCAGCGTCAGTAAACCGATCTTTGAGTAGATGTTGAGGCTTTGACCAAACACCGATAATGTCAAAATCGCACCAACAATACACAGAGGAACGGTCAGCAATATGATCATCGGGTCGACAAAGCTTTCAAACTGCGCTGCCAAGATCAAGAAGATGAAAACCAACGCCAGTACGAATAGCACCTGCGCACCTGCTGTAGAATCCACAAGATCTTTAACAATACCGTTGAATTCGTAGCTCTGTGCTGGTTTCAATAGACTTGGCACCGTGTCGTCGATATATGCTTTTACATCACTTGCGGTATATCCCGGCATAAGATCAGCGGTAATTTCAGCGCTGTCTTGTCCCATGAAAGTCTTAAAGTTCGATTCCGATGTTACTTGCTTGATGAAAACAAACTGAGATAGAGGAAGCCTTTGTCCCGATTGTGAATCCACATACAATTTATCCAAAACTTTGAAATCACCAAGATCCTTCAGATTCACTTGTACTTGGATTGGGTATGTATAGCCATCATCCGCTTGTAAATCGGCTGCTTTCACTGAACCCAAGAAAGTCGACAGCGCGTTGGTTACATTACCGTAGTCCACACCAGACAGCACAATGGCATTGCGGTCAATCGATAAGTCATAACGCAGCTGGTCGCGTAGCATTGAGTTTTTAACGTTAGTGACACCCACATAATCCTCAAGAGCCTCTACCACTTTGCTCGCTGTTTCAGACAAAGCGCCGGTATCACGATTCACAGTTGTAAGCTCAAGAATCATGTTGGTCGCAATATTCAAGTTATCCGCTGAGCGAACCTTGAAAGACATACCATAAGCCGAAACTGAGCTTTGCGCTTTGGCAATAAAGTCATTCACTAATTCATCTGCAGACTGGTCACGCTCTCCCCATGGTTTTAGTAGAACATGATTGGTCGGTGTGCCTTCAATGTAAGACAGGTTCGCTTCAACTGAATCATCGCCTTTAAATACACTGTTTAACTGTTCATTGTTATCAAGGTGATATTGACGACCAACACCCGTTGGTGGTGTTGAGGTAACCTCTACAAAACCGGTATCTTCTGTTGGCAACAGAACTTGAGGCATCTTCCAAACGGCCAATGCAGACAACGCAATTAGCATTAAAGCGATACCGCTCATTAGTGCTTTACGATCAAACCACTTACCGAGCTCTTTCGTGTATCTGTCAGACAACACATTGAGCTTCGCATCAACTTTTTGATACCACTTTGCAGGCGTCGAGACAGGCTTCATTAAGTAAGCACTCATCATCGGTGATAGCGTTAACGCGACAAACCCTGAAATGATCACAGCAGCTGCAAGTGTGAAAGCAAATTGCCTGAACAGATCGGCAGTCAGGCCTGCCATCAAGCCGATTGGCAAATAAACAACGGCCAAAGTCAATGTCATCGCAATTACTGGGAAGACGATCTCTCGACACCCTTTGATAGCAGCGTTGAACGGAGTTTCGCCCTCTTCGATATGACGATAACAGTTTTCCGCAACAACAATCGCATCATCAACCACCAAGCCAATCGCCAGAATGATCGCCAAGATTGTCAGAACATTGATACTAAACCCGAGTAAATGCATCACCGCAAATACACCAATCACACACACAGGAATGGTAATGATCGGAATAGAAGCAACGCGTACAGAGCCAAGGAAAAGAACAACAACGGCGGAAACAAGGACAATAGCCTCCACCAAAGTCATAAAGCCTTCATCGATAGCCGCTTTGATAAAGTCAGCTTGGTTATAAACCATTTTCATCTCGATGCCTTCAGGCAATTGAGGCTGAATTAGGTCGATTTGCTTTTTAACTTTATTAGCAACCGTTACTGGGTTTTCGCTTTTAAGAGGCAAGACCTGAATCGACATCGCTAAGTTGTCGTCAACACGAAGAATACTTGGCGTTAGGCTTTCTTCTCCCATTTTGACTTCAGCGATATCGCCAATACGAATGATCTTTCCATTATCGACACGTACCACTAAGTCTCGGACATCATCAACGCTGGTCACTTGATTAACCGGGTTAATAGAGAAATCTCGAACCTGACCTTTGATCGTACCCGCGGTAAATGTCGCATTGTAAGAGCTGAGCGTACCAACCACATCAGAAGCACTCATGTTGAGCGCCATCATGCGATCAGGTTGAAGCCATACCCTCACCGCTTTTTGGCTACCACCGTATGGTCCCCAAATACCACCTACACCTTGAATATGTTTAAACTGAGGTACAACTTGTTGGCTAATGTAGTCGTACATATCTTGTTTAGACATTTTGCCAGTGTTCACAAACGTGATGATATTACTTGGCATACTGGTGTCTGATGAGTCATCGGTAACCGTTGGTTTATCGGTCATGCTCGGCGGGAAATCGCCAATGGCTTCAACACTACTGCGAAGATTGTTCATCAGGCTTGTGTATTCAACGTCATCAACATCATCTTCGAAGATGATTTTTAAATTACAGGTGCCTTCCTGACAGTCCGTAGTCATAGTCTTTACGCTATCAAGACCTGTAGCAGCAGTAATTAATTTGTCCGCAACATTGCGCGACATAAATTCTGCACTTGCACCATTAATCGCAGCCGTTACTGTTGCTGAAGGTGTTTTATGTTCAGGGAAATATTGAATCGATAGCTTCTGAAATGACAACATGCCAAGTAGTACGATGGCGATGCTCAACACTGAAGCAAAAACAGGATGCTTAATACAAATCTCAGGAAGCTTCATTCGTGCTCTCCTTCGTTATCGCTTCCTTGCTGTTTGATTGACCGTTTTGCTCAGCAGTCACCTTAGTGTTGCTGGCTGCACTTGGCTCTTCTTCTGAATCTTTTGAGCCGTCAGTCCAATCAACCGTCGGCTCTACAGGGTATTGTTCATCAGGTAGTGTCTCAGTGGTTTGTTCAACCGGTTCAGTTACCTTTTGAGGCATCAACTCTACTGTTTTTTGCTCGACATTCGGGTTCATAACCTTAACCAAAGAGGCTTTCTTTAGGTTTTGCTGGCCCGTAACTACTACGTTATCACCTAGCTGTAACCCTTTTTCGACAATGACATATCCATCATTAGTATTTACACCGAGCTCAACGATTCGTTGTTCAATGTTGTTTCCATTGACGACCCAAACAAAACGCTCTGCATCTTTGGCTTGAACCGCATTTTGAGAAACGACCATTTTCGTTGAGTCTTCACTGGTCATTTGGCTAACCTTGGCAAACATGCCCGGAACCAAGCGATGCTCTGGATTGGTCACGTGCGCGTGAACCTCTACTCGACCTGAGCTTTCATCAACTGCTGGAGCAATGTAGTCTACGACGCCAGAGAAAGCCTCATCAATGAATGCATCAACTTGGATCGATACATTCTGTCCTAACTTTGCATTACCTAGATCCGATTGCCCAATTGAATACTGAACTTCAACTGGATCAAGCTTGATCAAACTAACCAAGGCCGTTGAACTATCAATTTTGCTACCTACTGAGTGATTGAAGTTCGTTAGCTGACCATCAAAAGGCGCTACCAATAGATAGTCATTCATTAGTGCCTCTTTCTGACGGAAGTCAGCGGCCGCAAGATTCGCTTGTTCTTTTAGCTCTTCAACATCTTGCTGAGACATTGAATCCGGTTGCTTTTTCAGTAGCTCTTGTACTCGCTTTAATTTCGATTTTGCTAGCGCTAACGAGCTTCTAGCTTTATCTAAATCGGCTTTAGCTTTGGTGTTATCTAGTTGAGCAATCAGCTCACCTTTCTTAACCGAATCTCCATCTTTGAAATGGATTTCAAGAATTTTATCGGAAGCGCTAAAGGTCAATGCAGCAGAATCTGTTGCTCTAATTTTGCCAACTTCGTTGATTGAAGAAGTGAATGCTTGTTTGTGAGCCTTTTCAATGGTCACTGGAATCAGGGGCGAATCTTCGGCAAATGAGGGAGTGATATGTAAGGCAAACAGAGCCAAACAGATTGTTTTACTAAGCTTTGTAAATTTCATTTTTAATAACCATAACCGTCAAATTCATCTGAATTAAACGTTTTTCTAAGCAGCTATTTTTTACTTAATGAGCTTCCAGCTATTTAAATAATGCTAAAACAGCTAATAATGAGAATTGGGCTCAACTCACTGTCGAGCCCAGCAATGTTTATATGATTCCTAAAGTTTTCGTTCTAAACTCCAAAGTAAAAGTTAAAAACGATGTTGATATTGAACACCAAGTAAAACAGCGTCAGCGCTCACATCTGCAGTTATATTGGAACTCGTTCCTGGAATCGTCGTCAGGCTTTCGTCAATATTTTGTGATTCTCCGATAATAAAACCGATACCTACATCCACAGAGTTGTCTTCAGTGAAGTGGTATGTTCCGCCAACAGTCACCCAGTGGCGGTTTACATCAGGTATCGATAAAGAGGTTAACTCGTCGGTTGGAGAGATGTCGTACATGTAACCCGCTCGTAGCACGACATCTTTCGACATTGTGTAAGTACCCCCCACCGATACATGCCCCGCATCCTTCCATTGATACTCTTTAATTGAGTCGTCATAAGAGTCTGAAGTCAGTGAATCAAACTCAGACCAATTCACCCATTGCAGGCTGTAATGGAATGCCCATTGCTCGTTAAGTTGATGCCAACCAGAAAACTCCAAAGTAACTGGCAGAGGCACATTCATCTTATCGGCAGGAACTCTACCTTTCGTAATATCCCCTTCAACTTCGATATCCGGGCTATATCGATAAGTAATACCAAACCTGTTGTTTTCATTAACTTGGTAAGTAGCACCAACATTAGCACCCAATCCAAAGCCATCAGCATCAACGTCTAGCAGGTTTTTTCTATGAATTTCGCCTTCCCCGTAGATGACATCTAGCCCTGCACCTAAATTGATTTTTTCGGACAACTCATAAGCAACCGCAAAACCTACGTTAATACTCGATAGCGCTGTTTTCCCACCAAACTCGTCCGCTTTGAAAGACTCATCAAACTCAACATCGGTACCGAAGTTAGAATGCACAGTGGCACCTAAGGTAAATTTAGAGCCTTGAATAGGATGAACATAATGAAGGTTTGGAACCAATGTTCCCGCGTCGAGCGATTGATCATCGAGTGCTTCTGTATTGCCTATCATCGGCGTGTAACTCACATTAGAAACATCGATACCACTATCGATATAAACGGCACCCACAGACAGCATAGGTTGTTCGATATATGCCATTGCAGCGCTGTTTTTGGCAACAATCGCGGCACTGTCGGCCATTACAGCGTCACCAGCAAACGCGCGACCTAAACCCGTTGCAGACTGCGCGTTAAGTTGGAATCCAGCCGCGTTGGTCAAGCAAGGAACTAGAGCGGCTGCAGTGCCCAATAAAAGTTTATTCTTCATTTTGAGGCACCTCTGTTTCGATATGATCTTCGTTATTAATGACGACGACTGCGCCGTCACTCATTACCATTGAAGCAACGGCAACTTGCTGTGTGTCTACAGCTTCACGCACGTCAGACATATTTTCGCCTGGCGTTCCTGGTAAGCCGCTCTCGTCCATCGGCCCCTCGTAAGGGAACAAATAGGTTCCATGTCCGCCGGTGGTTGTTCTTACCGCTCCACGTTTTTGTTCCATATTTTCTGATGTGCCTGTTATTGGGTCTAAGCCCAGCGCAGCAATCAGAGGCTCAGTTCCTGTTCGAATATTATCCGGGGCTTTATTTGGAATGACGCTATCCGGAACGTAATCAACTCCTACATCGCAGGTTTCGCCACAGTCTCCAACCGCTGCTAACAAAAGAGTTGGTTGCTGCGCTGTGACTTGGCGTGAGATGAAACTCGCCGGGTCCGCACTATCAATTGTTGTTTGAACACCCTGCTTAAGGTCGGTGACCACTAAGTTGAAAATGTCATCTTCTAACTGGCTCACAAATAGTGCGTTGTCCGTAGACTGTGCAACAAACTCGCGTAGCGCCTCGATACACTCTTGATTCGTTGCTTCCGCAGTACAGATATCGGGTATGACTGTTTCAGCGATACTGCGCTGAACATCTGGGGATTTCTTAACCCCTTCAGACATCTCTGGACCTAAAGTTTGAGAAGACAAAACCAGATTGGTAAGCCCTTGCCCTGGAACAACAAAGTTCACCGTGTTGAATGCAAAGTCTGAATTACCGCCCAAATCGCGAGTTGGTTGACTAAATTCACTCACCATCACCGACATAATTCCCCCCAAGGATTGTCCAATTAAGTGGACGTCATCTTTTTTAACCCACGCTTCTTTACTCAACGCATAGCGAAGACCAAGAAAGTCTGATACCGACTGCTGGAGGTTAGAACGAAGCGCTAAAGGAGAATCAATATTGATAAAGAATGCTTTGTCTGCTCTAGCACTAATCTCTACTCCAGTCTCTGGCCCCTCACCGTCTGGATCGGTATTGTCATAGCGCATTCGTTCCCCGTGATATGGCATATCAATCGCAACCACGGCATAGCCTTTCTTTGTATACTCGGCAGCCATCAATGAAGCTGTGCCACGCTCCGCGGTTACACCGTGGATGAATATCGCAGTAGGGAAACCGATTTGTGTATCTTTCGGCCTAGGTGTATCAGCGTAATTAGGAAGATAGATATCAGCAGTTATATCGAGGAATTCGACAACTTCTGGCTCCGGCATCTCGGCTGTTGGGAAACCACCCTCTTGATTAGTAATCCATTCATATAGAGGTGGACAGTTTTCTTTGGGATCAAACTCATCAACAAGACACTCTGATTCTCGAGCCTGAGTAAAAGGTAAATACGACGGTATTCTTAACTTCTTAGAATATTGATTGTAATCGCCATTAAACTCTCGAACCGTTTCATAACCATCTAAAAATCTGGTATTAAACTTTACGTGATTATCCCTCATCGCATCTAGCGACGAATAAGAGCTCTGAGTTTTAAATTGAGCGGCGTATACTGGAACGCCCTTCTCTGGATAAAGCGCATAATATGAACCAATAGCATTTAGAACCTGCTCTTGAATATTTGCTTCTTTGTCGCTTTGTAGCGGAACACCTGAATATATCAACTCATCAAAACTTGAGTCTGCTTTCAATGGTTCATCGAATTCTGTTTTTACACCATCGGTAACAACAATCGAATAAGTCGTCCCTGCTTTTAACCCAGATTCACATTGAATTTTAATATTCGAACCATCAGCGGATATTTGGGTACCAACTTCCTCACCTGTTTCTCCATCAATTAATACAACATTCCCCGCTAAAGTTTCATTATTCAATGGAAAACGCTTATCAGAATTAATGCTTTGCAGAGGAATTAAAATAGGCTCTGCACAAACTCCCCAGCCATCTAGGGCAGCGTATGAGTTATTATAATCCTGATAATAGGCATCATTCGTCGATGACATGGCGGCTGCAGGCTCACCTACACCGGTAATAGTTCCGTCGTCGTCGTACCCATATCCATCGTTCGGTTTTGGTAGTTCATTAATGTTGTAAGGTACTAATACTGAAACAGGCTCTTGAGTCGAGTCTTCAGACTGACAGCCGAGTAAGGCAAGTGTAATTAGTCCACATAAAAGTGGCTTATTGAATTCTTTCAAAACAGCTCCTTCGTAGCTTTAGCATTAAACTGGTGCGGTCATGCGATTTATCATTATTAGAGTTGCCATTTGAGTCAGAGATAGACTCGATTTGTTGCAGAGAGCAGGCAACACGAAGTTGGAATGACACATTGATAGAACTACGTAAGAAATTTGAGCACTTAACCCACACCCACTAAATCAGCGTCACATTCTAATGATCCAATAGCTGCTAACACCAAGCACCTTAAACCACATTAAACAACCTCAAAAAGGTATATAAGGAAATCTAATCCAGGAGATAAGATCATAAAATTCAGTAATTTAAACCTCAAAGCCAACAAATTCAGCAAGTTTATATTTGTAACGGTATTTGTTATATTTAGGTTAGAACGCTTATAACAATGAGAACCCAAATGTCTGCTAAATTTATTATCAATGATGATATACAGGTCAATTTAGAAGAGAGTGAAATCCATCACTTTAAGACAGGACGTACATACCCGATTGGTTCTAATGAATCAGAGCTCCTTAAATTTTTCATCTCAAAACCTAACGAGGTGATCACACGACAAGTCCTGATTGAACAAGTTTGGGTGTCTAAAGGTATTTACGTTGAAGATGGAAGCCTGATGCAAACCATCTCAATCTGTAGGAAAGCACTAGAAGATAAGAGTGGAATGATCATTGTCACTGAACGTGGCAAAGGATATCGATTTGCTGGTCAAGTAACGCAAGATAAAGAAGGTGCACTTCGTAAGATTCAAGCGCAAGCAAAGCAAGATTCGCAACAATCATTAGAGACGACTCCGCAAGAAGAAGCAGCTCAAGAAACCACAACTCCTGCGATAAAGAGCAGTAACATGCTGACATTGATTGGGGTATTTATTGTGGTTGCCTTGTTATCCCACTATCTATTTTCTTACTTAGATAGAAATACCTTAGCTGAAAGCCTAACAGGGGAACACTTTATCTCTTGTAAAATAGAAACGGACGAGTTCACATTTAAAGAACTCTATAACGTAACGCTTTACGAATATAAGGGACGCAAGATCATCATAGATAATTCAGGAAAATCTTTGAGTTTCCCTAGCGAATTTAAAGGAGTTACTTGTGAATAAAGATAAGCAGATATTCGTTATAGTCGCGCTATTGGGTATTTTAGTCGGCTGGCTGACAACGTTAATTCCTCAAACGCACCTCAAAGGACATTATTTAGCCAACACGGCATCGGTAGTCAATCCGCCCGATAAAATTATTTACAATCAGGCTTCGGTTAATATCGAGTTTAAAAAGAATAATAGTTACGAGCTGCTTTATGTTTCTACTAAAGAAGCGGGCTTTACTTCATCAGGTACGTACACCGTTACTCAACATGATATTTCGTTAGACGAGACTCAACACGAGCAGATCATGCCTAATAGAGAACTCACGTTTTACGAAAAGGTGATGATCAGTGAAGGTTCTGTGCTCTCATCGGATGCTATGACTTATATTCCATTAAACGATGAAGAACTCTTGCTTGTAACTCAGCGTGGCATGATACATTTCTGCAAGAAAGTAATGTGTGCAGATCTGCCAGCCTATTCTAATTCGGAGCCTGAGTTGAACATCAATTAGATATCATCACTCTCTAACTAAACAATTCTTGTAGCCCCCTCCTATTACTGACGTTGAGTTTTCTTCAATCAACTCGACGTCAGTACATCAAAATACTCATTTACGGTGCCAAAAACACACCTTTCTAATCAATTACCTAGCACAACTTGTAAATCCAAACACTTTATAAACTCCAACCGCCATATGCAACCACACCACACAAAAGTGATCCAAGTTATATTCTAGCGAACGATAAAACTCGTTTATTAACATCTAAACAACAGTAGTTATTCATGATTTACAACCAGAATTAACATCAAAAAAAATGTTTGTCTTAGATCATATCAACCTCAACTATGCCTCGTGCCACAGTGCAGTTTTCTGTACATTCATTGTCATATTCTGAAACAGTTTCTTATATTTTTTAAACTTTGTGGAGATTTCTATGTTAGAACTCTTAATCGGATTAGTGATTACTATCGCTGTAGGTTACTTTATTGTAAAAGGCTATAAAGCAGCCGGTGTTTTGTTAACTGCTGGCCTTGCTCTTCTTCTTATTACTGGCCTTATTGGTCACACAGTCTTACCAGCTAAGATCGCTTCAACAGGTAACATGGTTACCGACTCATTAGAATTCGTTAAGTACATGCTTCAATACCGTGGCGGCGGCCTAGGTATGCAGATCATGCTTCTATGTGGTTTCGCTTCTTACATGACTCACATTGGCGCAAACAATGTTGTAGTGAAACAGTTTTCTAAACCACTATCTGTTATCAAATCTCCATACGCACTCCTTGTTGCTGCGTACATCGTGGCATGTCTAATGTCTCTAGCAGTGAGCTCTGCGACTGGCCTTGGCGTGTTGTTGATGGCTACCCTATTCCCAATGATGACTGCGATGGGTATTTCTCGTCCTGCAGCGGTTGCAGTATGTGCGTCACCAGCAGCAATCATTCTTTCTCCAACATCAGGTGACGTAGTTATCGCTGCAGAAAAATCAGGGTTAGACCTTGATGTATTTGCGGTTCAAACAGTACTGCCAGTGT
This sequence comes from Vibrio sp. Isolate22, assembly GCF_022398115.1. Classification (NCBI taxonomy): domain Bacteria; kingdom Pseudomonadati; phylum Pseudomonadota; class Gammaproteobacteria; order Vibrionales; family Vibrionaceae; genus Vibrio; species Vibrio sp. Isolate22. Next base: position 11,710 of record NZ_JAKEUW010000087.1, read on the forward strand.
CAATCTGCGCAATCATCGTAATGGCAGCAGCAGCTTTCTTCTGGAACAAATACCTAGATAAGAAAGAGAACACGCCAATGGAAAAAGTTGATGTTTCTGAGATTGAAACAACAGCGCCTGCTTTCTATGCGGCTCTTCCTTTCCTACCTATCATCGGTGTTTTCCTATTTAACGGCCGTACCATTCCAGGTCTTAAGTTAGACATCTACACCATTGTAGTTGGCTCAATTTTCGTTGGTGCACTTGTTGATTACGTTGTGAAGAAATTCGACGGTGAAAAGACGCTAGAAGATCTAGATTCTTGTTACCAAGGTATGGCGGACGCATTTAAAGGCGTTGTAATGCTGTTAGTTGCGGCTGGTGTATTTGCTCAAGGTCTAATGTCTATCGGCGCAATCGACAACCTAATCGGTCTTGCTGAAGCAGCAGGTGCTGGCGGCATCGCACTAATGCTTATCCTCACAGGTCTAACGGTTGCTGCGGCCATTGCGACAGGTTCAGGTAACGCACCTTTCTATGCATTCGTTGAGCTTGCGCCTTCACTGGCTGCGAAGATGGGCCTAAACCCAGCTTTCCTTATTATCCCGATGCTTCAAGCATCAAACCTAGGTCGTACGATCTCTCCAGTATCTGGCGTAGTGGTAGCAACTTCAGGCATGGGTAAAATCAGCCCATTTGAAGTAGTAAAACGTACATCTGTACCAGTCATCTGCGGCCTTATCACTGTTATCTTCGGTACACTTGTTCTAGTACCAATGGCTGCTTAAGTCTTTAATAGTTATACAGATATATAATGCCCAAGTAAATTACCACCTTCTAAAGAAGGTGGCTTTGTGTGAGCCCCCTAAAAGGGGGCCTTTGTTTAGTCCAACGCCAGTTGCTGCTGCTCCACGCGCTCTTTTTTCTCTTGATGTCTTACATAGCGTCGAATGATTTCTTCATTAACCCCTACGCTATCGACAAAATAGCCCCTTTGCCAAAAGTGGTTACCCCAGAGTTTGTTTCTCCTTAAATATGGAAATTTACTAAAGAGTTTTAAAGCTATTT
>NZ_JAKEUW010000088.1:0-12709 GCF_022398115.1 Vibrio sp. Isolate22
AGGTATGGTGGGCACAAGTGCAAGAAAGTGGAATTAAGCCCATTGAAAGAGTTCGCACGAAAACTGAGGCCTTATCTTCACGGTATTATTGGATCGGCAAGTTATCCGCTCAACACCTGCACATTGGAAGGGATAAACAACAAAATAAAGTTAATCAAGCGAATGGGGTATGGGTATCGAGATACAGACTACTTCTTCTTGAAGATAAAAGCGGCTTTCCCCGGAAAGCCGCGATGAACCAAAAAAGAGCGCGTGGAGCAGCAGCAACTGGCGTTGGACTAAACAAAGGCCCCCTTTTAGGGGGCTCACACAAAGCCACCTTCTTTAGAAGGTGGTAATTTACTAAATACCTATTTTCAGAGTTGCTGTTTATTGCTATTGCATTAGGCCTTGTCTATTGGATATCAGGCGGTGATCGTTCATCGCTGCTAACCATAGGGCTGATAATTTGTGTTCCACCACTAATAAGAATTCTAATGTTGTGGTGGAAGCTTCGCGATAGCTCATTTGAAATCTCGAACGGTTATTTACATTTAAATGGAGTTGCTTGTGATGTGACTTTACAGCGCAGCTTTCTTCCGTTTGAAATTGGTTCATTCATCAAGCTTTCATACTCGAAAGGTGCGATGCAGAAACACAATATTTACCTTTCTAAAGGCGCTATGAGCCAAGAAGAATGGACCCGTGTGTTAGCGTGTCGAACATAGTTCCACGGCTTTAGTTTGTGTTGTGCGTCAGTTTGTATTTCGGATTTGGTTCGTGTGCTAGTATCGCCTTTTTTGCACCGAGCTATCTTATGACCAACGACCATTTCCAAGGCAAATACGAAGTAGAGCTTAAGTACCGCCTCGATTCTAAATCAGAATTTTTGAAAACATTGAGCCTTATTCCCCATGAAGTGATGCTCCAAGATAACCTTGAGTGCGATTGGTATTTCGATAGCCCAGACAGAAGCTTACACGCTCAAAACAAAAGCTTGTGCATTCGCACAATGGAACCGTCGGGTATTAAGCTATGGATTGTAAAAGGCCCAGAGTCTGACCGATGCGAAGCGACAAACATCACCGATGCGTCGAATGCTAAGAGTATGCTTGAAAACTTGGGTTACGAAGTGATTCTAAAAGCGCAGAAGACGCGCAGTATTTACTTTGTGGGCGAATTTCATATTACTGTCGACTCATTAACGGGTATCGGTGATTTTGCAGAGTTCGCTATCATGACGGACGATGAGTCTAAGTTATCGGTTTATAAAGATGAGTTGGAGTTATTAGCCAGTCGGTTTGGGCTGACCCAATCAGCACTGCAAACTCAATCTTAAAAACAGATGTTCGAGGAAATGAACGCCTAGCACAGCGCTTAAGCGTCAGGGAGAGTTATGGACACCATTATCAAACAAGCCATCGAATTGCGTAAAGAAGCCAAGTATCAAGAGTCACGAGACTTGCTGGCGACACTGCTCGATGATGAAAAGTATGCCGCGAAAGCGCACTTGCAGATAGCTTGGTCTTACGACAACCAAGGTAAAGAACAGCAGGCTATCGAGCATTATTTGCTGTCTCTTTTGGGCGAACTTACTTCTACAGAACGCTTTGATGCGCTTTTCGGGTTGGCGAGTACTTATCGAAGCCTAGGCCTTTATGCAGAAGCTTTAAGCTATTTCGAACAGACGATGGCAGAGTATCCTGAGTCCCTTGAAGTTCAGCCTTTCTACGCGATGTGTTTGTATAATTTAGGTCGCCATAAAGAGGCAACATCTCTGTTACTTGAGTTGTTGGTTTCTACGACCAATAGCGATGCGATCAAAGAGTACCAAAGAGCGATCTCCTTATACGCTCAAGATTTAGATAAAACGTGGTAAACAGCCGACTAAGAAGCTCATCTGTTTGCTTAAAAACGATGAGTTTAGCCTTGCTTTACCTTCTTAGGACGAAACTTTCTGCCGTCCATAATATTCAAAGACATCAGTGTTAGGTTGGTCGCGCCAGCTATCAGTTCTAAAACCTGAACGCCATAAAACACTGAGTCGAACTCTCCTAAACTTGCCCACTGATTCAAAAAGTACGCGGCCGGAATCAAAATAACGATCCCGTTGAACGCGATAATTGGCATGCGTTTACTTTTACGCTCAACTATTTTCCCTTTGCGTTTTTTTGCCATAGCCGCACCGGTTGCACCAGTGATAGCAATGGCTGGGACAAGAATAAACAAGCCCGGAAAAACGATCATCGACTTGACTAGTTTCACTGATTCCAAAGTACCAAACAGCTCTACAAGTAATGTGCTGGTAAAGAATGTAGCGACACACAGTGTTGCTGTTAATGCCGCTATTCTGTGAATTATTGGTTTCATATCATTTGCGCCTTTATTTTGGTAACATGTTGTCAATTTGGTTTAAGTCTAATTTAATGACAGCATGTTGTCAAAGTGGGTGTTATGGATACGAATGGAGAAGTTTTCACAAAGATCGCACTAGAGATCTTTAAGGTCAGTGGTCTATTGAATGCTGAGGGTGATAAATTAACTGAAGAGTTAGGGCTAAGCAGTGCCAGATGGAAGGTGATGGGGGCGATCGAAAAGTCCGATGATCTGGTCACGGTTTCTCAAATTGCTCGTATTATGGGGCAAAGCAGACAAGCGACACAGCGTGTTACCGACATCATGGTGAAAGATGGCCTGCTAACTTGGCTTGATAACCCGAATCACAAAAAAGCGAAGTTGGTTAACATGACTGAAAAGGGCAAGGAAGCGTATGCTCTATTAGATAAAAAACAGGAAGTATGGGCAGATAGTGGCGCAGAAGGCATTGAAAGAGACGAGCTTGATAAGGCGCTAATCACTTTGAAGAAGATGGCTACCTTCTTAGACAAATAGAGAATGGCAGTTGAGAAGAGTACGGAAGCCTAAGCATCATTCGATACTTAGGCTTCAAGATTTAGCTTTTCTATTTAGATTAGCCGTTACGCTGAAAGCTCTTTACGAACTATCTCTGCGCCGGCGCTGAGTGCATTCAGCTTAGCTGAGGCAATGTCGCGAGGTAGGGGAGCCATACCACAGTTAGTGCAAGGGTAGAGCTTGTCGGCATCAACATACTTAAGTGTTTCTCTTAGAGTGCTAGCCACTTCTTCCGGTGTTTCAATAGAATCTGTAGCAACATCAATAGCGCCAACCATCACTTTCTTGCCGCGAACAAGCTCAAGCAGTTCAAGTGGTACATGAGAGTTGTGACACTCTAATGAGATGATATCGATATTTGATTGCTGCAGCTTAGGGAAGACTTCTTCATATTGGCGCCACTCAGTGCCTAGTGTCTTCTTCCAATCTGTGTTTGCTTTGATGCCGTAGCCATAGCAAATATGGACTGCGGTTTCGCATTTAAGGCCTTCAATGGCTCTTTCCAAACAAGCGATACCCCAATCGTTCACTTCATCAAGGAACACGTTAAATGCGGGCTCATCGAACTGAATAATATCAACGCCTGCAGCTTCAAGTTCTTTCGCTTCTTCGTTGAGGATCTTTGCAAATTCCCACGCCAGTTTTTCACGGCTTTGGTAATGCGCATCGTAAAGTGTATCTATCATGGTCATAGGACCCGGCAGAGCCCATTTGATCGGTTGGTCGGTTTGCTGGCGCAAGAATTTGGCATCTTCAACAAACACCGATTTCTGACGAGAAACTGGGCCAACTACTGTAGGTACACTCGCATCGTAGCGGTCGCGGATTTTAACGGTCTCGCGCTTCTCAAAATCGACACCATTCAGGTGTTCAATGAAGGTCGTCACAAAGTGCTGGCGGGTTTGTTCGCCATCACTCACGATATCAATTCCGGCTTGCTGTTGCTCATGAAGCGACACGCGCAGTGCGTCCTGCTTGCCATCCGTTAATTCGTTGCCTTCCAGTTTCCATGGAGACCAAAGTGTTTCTGGTTTTGCTAGCCAAGACGGTTTCGGCAAGCTGCCTGCTGTTGAAGTCGGTAATAGTGTTTTCATAATGATTCTGCCTGTCCTTAGATTCCCAAAGTGGATCGTACGTTTCCTAATGCGCGTAAAATAGAGCGATTACAGCGCGTAGTTGGCAGACCAGTTTTCTAGTACCGACTGGTATGGCTTAATGAAATTTTCTTCTGCGAACTTACCTTGTTCAACAGCTAGCTTGCTTCGTTCTTCTCGGTCATACACGATTTGAGTCAGTGAGTGATCCAAGTTTTTCAAGTTTGGCTGGTAGCAGTTACCTGCAACAGCGTTCGCGTTGTAGATCTCAGGGCGGTAGATCTTCTGGAAAGTACCCATGGTACTGATGGTGCTGATAAGCTCTAGGTTAGAGTAATCGTTCAGCAGATCACCAAAGAAATAGAAAGCCAGAGGAGCAACACTGTTCGGCGGCATGAAATAACGAACCTGTAATCCCATTTTCTTGAAATATTGTTCAGTTAAAGAAGACTCATTCGGTTGGTATTCAAAACCTAATACTGGGTGTTGGTTTTCAGTACGGTAATAAGTTTTATTATCTGAAACACTCAAACAAATAACCGGTGGTTTCTTAAAGTTCTCTTTGTACGCTTGAGAGTTAACGAAATATTTAAACAGCTTGCCATGTAAATCACCAAAATCGGCTGGAATACTGAATTTATCTTGGCCTTTATTATGATCTAAAAGTAATACACTGAAGTCATAATCACGAACATAAGACGAGAAGTTATTACCGATAATACCTTCGATGCGCTCGTTCGTTTTGTGGTCCAGAATGTTTGTTTTCAGCACTTCAATTGAAGGGAAGGCTTCGCCGTTGCTTTCAATGTCCATATCAACAGAAATGATTTCAAGCTCTACAGAGTAGCGGTCGCCCTTTGGGTTATCCCAATGTGCTAAAGCATTGAAACTGTTGTCAATCATCTGTAGTGCGTTACGTAAGTTCGCTTGACGGCTGTCGCCGCGAGCCAAATTAGCAAAGTTAGTTGTGATACGCGTGCTGTCTGCAGGCTGGTAGTTTTCGTCGAGGCTAATGCTCTTAATCGTAAAGTTAAATTCATTATTCATATTGATCTAGTATCCCAATTCGTTGTCTGATTCTCTCGGTCTTTAATATTTAAATGCTTTATTTTTGCGTGTGACCGGATTAAGAATCGAGGCTGTCTTCACTAAAAGTGTCGTATAAATTTATTTGCTTAAGGTTTTTATACGTGGATGGGAGTGGGATTAATAATGGTATTACTTCACATTCATCATGAAGAATCTTCATGATCTATATGTTTGAATATTCAAGTCGGTGTCAGTTATATTAATTAGCTTAATGGAAATATAACCACATTAATACTGTGTTATTTAAGATAATTAATTGAATAAGAGATGGATGAAATGAGTGAATTGCTGTTGTTGATTTTCTACTGTGCGTTACTAGGCAGTGGTGTTGGTTTTCTTGCCGGGCTTTTGGGCATTGGTGGAGGGCTGATTATTGTTCCTGTGTTAAGCAGCATTTTACTTTATTTAGACGTTCTACCATCTGACCAAGTTGTTGTCGCTGCGATTGCGACCTCGTTGGCTTCAATCCTATTTACTTCAACCTCATCTGCACTCGCTCACCACAAGAACGGCAACGTGCCTTGGGATTTAGCTCCTTGGATCATGTTGGGTGTTGCTCTTGGTGCTTTGGTAAGTGGTTTTATGGCGGCGTTACTACCGGAAAAGGTTGTTCGTATCGTGTTTGCCGTAAGCGTGGTGCTGATAGCGATTAAGATGTTCTTAAGCAGCAAAAGCGACGCGCCTAAAGAACGAAAGCTACCGAATAAAGGTGTATTAACGGTTCTGACGACCATCACTGGCGGCTTGTCTGCAATGATCGGGATTGGTGGCGGTGCGTTACTCGTTCCATTGCTTACGTTCTTTTCGGTCGATATGAAAAAGGCGATTGGTTGTGCGTCTGCGTGTGGCATTGTTATCGCGTTATTTGGTTCTATCGGTTACATCACCTCGGGCAGTAGCCACTTTGCTCTAGCTGATGGCTTTGCAGGTTTTGTTTATTTACCAGCGTTATTGGGAATCGTGTGTACGTCTTGGTTCACCGCACCTTTAGGCGCAAAAGCGACAAACCATTTACCCGTTCCAACCATCAAGAAGATCTTCTCAGTATTGTTGGTTGTTATCGCGGCAAGCATGGTGGCTCGTTAATTTCAGACAGTTTATGACCTATCCGGCAGATGACTTAATTAGATATTTATGTGTGAAACACCACGTAAATGTCTAATTGCGATCTGAGCCCCTCAATAGTCTAATTCAGCCCTTTAAATGCATCACTGCGCATAATAAAATTATCCCCTTTTATAAATATCTCGAATATCCTCAAGCGCTTACCCGAAGGAATCTATGATGGCACGGGAAATATCATTTAAAGGTAATGGGCCGCAATGGAACGTTGTTTTATCAATGACGATAACCTACACGATCGTATCTCTGATGATCAGTTTCTTTTATCAAACTGAATTGCAGCTTTTTCCTTTCATCATCTCAATCACCCTCATGACTTTGGTTTACATGTTTGCCTCAAGGCTCACGAAAAGCCATTTGTCTTTAGACGATGGAAACGTTTATTTGCATGGTATTAAGGCGAACTTAGTGGTTAAAAAGTCTTTGTTTGGTCATTCTTTTATTGAAGTGAAATCCTTAACCGAAAAAGGTTACCACAAGGTGAATATACGCAAAGGGCAGGTTGAGCTATCCGATTGGGAGCTATTGCTGAGTAAGACGACACAATCACGTTGATTGGATACGAGTAATGAGAACCTAATAGGAGCAGTCATCAGGCTGCTCTTTTTTGTTTGTCAGTCTACATTTATACGATTATGTCTATGAGTATGTTGACAAAATCTTGTTGTTTAACTGGATTCACTGCTATAGCTAAATGTACTTGTTCAGTTCAAGGGAATGCTAAAAGTGGGTGATTTATGGATCCGTTAACGCAGGGCGTGCTAGGCGCTTCTTTGTCACAATCGGCGAGTAAAAAACAACATTTGGTGGTCGCTGGGGTTCTAGGTTTGCTCTCTGGAATGGCGCCAGATTTAGATGCGTTTATTCGATCGGAGAGTGATCCTTTACTCGCATTGGAGTTCCATCGACAGTTTACCCATTCACTTCTATTTATTCCTATTGGCAGCTTGATTTGCGCTCTGGTTTTGTATCCTTTGATTGCGAAAAGGCGTGGTCTCTCGTTTAAACAGAGTTGGCTGTATTGCGCGTTAGGCTATGGCACGCATGCTTTACTCGACTCTTGTACTACGTATGGCACTCAACTGTTTTGGCCGCTCACCAACGAACGTTATGCTTGGAATACCATTTCGATCATCGACCCTGCCTATACACTTCCCATCTTGATATTACTTGTGTTTGCAACATGGAAGCGAGCTCCTTGGTTGGCTCGTGTTGCGTTTCTGTGGGCTTTGATTTATCCAACGTTAGGCATGATACAAAGGGATAGAGCAGAAGCGATAGGATGGCAATTAGCACAAGAACGACAGCATACGCCTATTCGATTAGAGGCCAAGCCGAGCTTTGCAAATATCTTAGTGTGGAAAGTGGTGTACGAAACCGAATCTCGATACTACGTAGATGCTGTTCGGGTCGGCACCTCCGTTAAAACCTATCCGGGGGATTCAATTGCTAAACTGAATGTGAGTCAGGATTTCCCGTGGCTTGACCTTAATTCACAGCAAGCAAAAGACATTGAGCGTTTTCGCTGGTTCTCAAATGGTTATGTGGCACAAGATCCAATGGATGAACTGCGTGTTATCGATGTTCGATATTCTATTGTCCCAAACAAACTGCAAGCGCTTTGGAGCATCAAGTTGTCTCAATCTGCTGATGCAGAGACACACATCAAGTACGAAACTCACAGAGACAACACACCTGCATCGAGACAGATCTTCTTAGATATGTTGAAAGGTGATTGATGGTTAGAGGTCTTGAGAGTAAAAAGGCTGAGTCAGTAATCTGCTCAGCCTTTAATTTATCGTTGTTCTAAACAGCCTTTGTTGATTGGCTGATTAAAGGTAACGGCTTCTCAAGTGATCCTTGAAGTACTGTGCATTTAAGGTTTCGCCTGTTGCGCCTTTCACCAAATCATCAGTGGTTAGTAGGCTGCCTTTGCTCCAGATGTTCGACTCTAACCAAGTGAAGATAGGTGACAGATCACCGCTTTCAATTACTGAATTCACATCAACCGTTTTCTTCATTGAAGCCATGAACTGCGCTGCGTACATCGCGCCTAGTGTGTAAGACGGAAAGTAACCGAACGCGCCGTCAGTCCAGTGGATGTCTTGCATACAGCCATTAGTGAAGTTGCCTTGAGTGCTTAAACCAAGGTAAGACTGCATCTTAGTATTCCAAAGTTCAGGAACATCAGTGTGCTTAATTTTGCCGTTGATCAGGTCACGTTCAATTTCGTAACGTAAGATAACGTGCGCTGGGTAGGTCAGCTCATCGGCATCAACACGGATGAAGTCTTTCTTCACGCGAGTGTAGATCTTCTGGAAGTTATCTTTCTCAAATTCAGAGCCTGAAAACTGTTGTCCTGCTAGGTTAGCTAAGTGTCCGATGAACGGGTCGCTGCGGCCAACTTGCATTTCGAAGAACAGAGACTGAGATTCATGGATACCCATAGAGCGAGCTTCACCTGCTGGTTGGCCTGCTAAGTGTTTAGGTAAGCCTTGCTCGTAACGTGCGTGTCCTGTCTCATGGACGATGCCCATTAAGCTTTGAACGAATTCAGCTTCATCGTAGCGAGTCGTGATACGCACGTCTGAAGGGACGCCGCCACAGAATGGGTGAACACTTTCATCTAATCGGCCGTGTTCGAAATCGAATTGAAGCAGCTTCATGACTTCTAGGCCAAGTGCTTTTTGCTTCTCTGTCGAGTAGATACCCGATGGCGCGTTAAATTGCTCGCTCGATTGCTTTTCGATTACTTCGTCAATCAGGCTTGGCAGCCATGTTTTAACGTCTGCAAATAAGATATCCAGTGAAGCAGAGCTGGTGCCCGGTTCATAGATATCCAGCATCGCATCATAAGGCGTTAAGTTAGCGGCATCTGCGCGGATTTGTGCTTCTTCACGTGATAGCTCAACCACTTCACGCCAGTTCTTTTCAAAACCAACCCAGTCGTTTTCTCCACGTTGGCTACGCCACGCATGTTCACATTTTGAACCCGCTAGAGACTTCGCTTCAACCAGTTTTTCTGGAAGTAGGTTAGCTTGTTGCCATTGGCGTTTTATTTCACGAAGTGATGATTGTTGCTCATTGTTTAATGCTTCGTTTTCAGCGTCTGCAATCCAATCGCCAAGCTGTGGCTGAGTCATTAATCCGTGAATATGAACAGATAGCTCGGCCATCGCTTCGCTGCGCGCTTGGTTGCCACCAGCTGGCATCATGGAAGCTTGGTCCCAACCACAAATAGAGGCTAGGTGTTGAAAGCGTGAACATTTTTGAGAGTGTTCGACTAGTTTTTTGAATGCGCTCATTTGACTACTCTTAATTTGGTTTCTTTAAATGACCCATAAGGCTGCATCAGTTTAAGGGGCATCTCGATGTTTAGTACTTTGAACTTGGTCACTTCACTTTGTTTCTAAGGCAGTTCTTCCAGTAGAAGATATAGCCTAAACAAGGTAGGGCAGTGATATGCCAGTAATTTACTATTTGTTAACAAATTAAACTGTACCATTGTGCACAAAATCAGTGAGTTGTATAGCTGATGGTAATTGTTGCTTGCGAATTGTTCAGATACACGGTATTGATGATAGATCGCTGAACAAGAATGACAATGATATGGATATTTTGAACTTTGAGGCATTTCTGATTGCCATCACTATTTTAACGCTAACGCCGGGTTTAGATACGGCATTGGTAATTCGCAATACCAGTCGATCTGGCTTATCTGACGGTGTGATGACCAGCTTTGGTATTTGTAGCGGTCTTTATGTGCATGCCTTTTTCTCTGCGGTGGGTATCTCTGCGATTCTTGCTCAATCAGCTGAGCTCTTTCAAGCTGTTAAAATGGTGGGTGCGGTTTACCTGATTTGGCTTGGTTTAAGCAGTTTACGTACCTTAATGAAAAATGGCGGCGGGTTGAAGGTTGGCGAGCAAGCTCATCAAGCCTACAGTGCAAAGCGTTCTTTGCGTGAAGGCTTCTTATCTAATGTGCTTAACCCGAAAACAGCGGTTTTCTACTTGGCTTTTCTGCCTCAATTCGTAAACCCTGAGGGCTCGCCGTTATTACAATCTATGCTGATGGCTTCGGTCCACTTTATGATTGCGATGGTGTGGCAATGTGGCTTAGCTGGTGCACTTAACTCGGCTAAAAACTTGCTGAAGAATGCGAGCTTTATGAAGTGGATGGAAGGTGTGACGGGTATGGTGCTGGTGGGTCTGGGTGTTAAGCTTCTTATGGAAGAACCTGTGTAGATCCTCTTTTTTAATAGAACATATGAAAGCCCACGACGTGTCGTGGGCTTTTGCGTTTTATTGTTTGTAGAACTTTGTGTCGCTCTTATTCAGCAATACTGTTTTTCACAGTGTAGTTATTTACAGCCGAGCTATTCACAGCATGCTATTCAACGACACTAATGTTCATCTCAGCACCTTCGAAACCTAAGTCACTCAACTCATCGGCATTGAAGTTGGTGGTGACTTCGATATCGCCAATGCGCTCAGTCGTTTCATTGACGGAATCTGTACTTCTTTTGCTGCGTAGATTGTTGGCAATCGGTGTCGCTTGGCCAATCTCAATGGTGCCTGCAAATTGAGAGTCTGCGTAGAAGTCACCCGATACGTAAGAGTGGAACGGACGTAAGCTTCCGCCAGTCGCGTATTGCATACTTGATAAGCCAGCTTCTTTAATAGCCCAGCCCCAATCCCACCATTTTGTTTCACCTGGAATGTAACGGTGATCCCATTGGTAGCGAATGTCTGCAGATTTATCACTGCCGCGACCCATAGTGAAGGTGTGAGCTCTGTAAGGACGATTGTCTGGATGTGTATGCCATGCGTTGCCCCCCCAACGTAGGAAGCCGTTAAACTCAACATCGTAGCTAATGTCAGCGTTGAATCGGTACGGGTACGAGATACTTGAACGATACAACTCAACTCGAATTGGCAGCTCTGAGTTTGCTGGAACCATTGGGCGCGCTTGAAGTGTTACTTGTTCGCTAGTAGAGCCACCATTGGATTTAGAGAAGCTTTGGTTAGCTTCGAACTTAATGGTGAGCTTGGTTTCGCCAACAAGAGGCCACTTAAACGTATTCTCTGTTTGAACACTTTGCGAGAACCCGTAACTGTTCGTTTTTGACCAGTTTGTTGACTCATCTACTTTCAGATCGACAACCACTTGTTGCGCGATATTACTGTTGTTTCTTGCCGTCGCGTAAACCGTCTTCACTAGTTCACGATCTGATTCGACAACATCGCCATGCCAAAAGTTGTCGTCGTTAACGGTGTAGGCAAAGTTGTCGACGGTGATTTTAGTTTTTTCTCCACAGCGATAACCACTACAAGAGCCACCATTGTTTCCTTGTATCACCCAGCTGTCGCCAGAGCGGTTGATCGTCATGTCTTCACCCACGTACTGGCTATTATTGCCGCCAACCCATGCGTAACCTAGGTTGTGAGCCAAATAGCTTAACGGACGAACAAAATCATTACGGTTATTGACCAGCTCATATTGGACATCCAACTCACTGCCTTCTGGAACCGATTTAGCAGAGTAGTTTGGAATTTCAGACTGGTCATTGTTCGGATAACAGAATGTTTTTCCGTTGGTTGTGTCTTGTTTAATAAGGTCATTGTATCCCGGGCCCATGATCACCCAGTTTCCTTCTAAGCCTGTGATCTGCCAAGTGCCCATTCTAGCCAGCAAAGCACTCTTTTGCTCTTCGGCTTCAAAACGGTCTAACGGGCGATAGCCAGAACGACATACATCGTCACCAAGTTGGTCATGGACTATTTGGTCTGGGTAAATTTTTGCGTTTACGCCAGTAGATAGAACAGACAACACTGCGGTTGCTAAGAGACTTCTGTTTACTCGGATCATTAACAATTCCCTCATTTGTAATTTTTCTATTTTGATAATGTTTTTTGTGCCGTGCAGTTAACAAGACAAGTTCACTTTTTCATGTTGATAAATAGATAGATACTGAAAAGGGTTGAATTGAATTTCCCTTTTAATTCAATGGTTTGTGTTGTTTTATTTGTTTGTTAGGTGAAAGAGGCTGTAACTGAAAAGAAAATCTTTGATAGGGCTCAAATCGTTTTTAGAAAAATGAGGCGTGATGATTGATACATTCACGTCAAATAGTTTTTAACGTGGTCTATTGCGGGTGAAGTGAATGGTTAAGTACGAGAGGAGACATATTATTCACATCGTTTTTATTTGATATAAATATCAACAGGAAAGCGATAAATGAGACTTGGATTTTAAAATTTAATCGGCTTTGTTGCGTAATTAAATTTAGATATAGAGCCAACCCGTTTCGCGTATTTCTTAGTCAATACGACAGGTTTTAGGCATACCTAACCTAGTAAGCTTGTTCAACGCTTTTATCATCGCGTAAGTTTCACCCACCTGGGCATTGTAATTTCTTAAGCTCAGTTTCCCTCCTAGCAACTGTTTAACTCGATACATCGCTGTTTCTGAGAGTGAACGCTTGTGGTATCCATACCGCTCTTTCCAATAC
>NZ_JAKEUW010000089.1:0-12217 GCF_022398115.1 Vibrio sp. Isolate22
TATACATCGATAAACTTCTTTACCTACATTGTTTTTCAAAATCCTAAATCGATACTTTGGTGTCCACACTATGTGATATTGACATCTCCAAAATACGTGGGAAGCTTGATTATATCTGCTCATGTTATTTGTCCTCTTTGACTTCGCTAAAAATCAAGGGAGCATTTAACATGGGTAGAACTACAGGCAAAGCCAAACTGAATGATAACCACCTACTGAAGTAGGTGGTTTAGGGCTGAAAACAAAAGGCGCTGAACTTAATAAGTTCAGCGCCTTTTTTAATATTCCTCTGCAACACTTTCAAAGCTATTGAGAGTTGAATTGAACAGTACGGCTTGAAATAGTGTTATTTCAAAGGAACAAGCCCTACTTCATTTCTCCGTAACGCTCTAGGTAAAGAACGGTTGCTGCTGTACGAGAAGGTACTTGCAGCTTTTTCAGCAAGCTCTTCATATGTACCTTAACTGTCGATTCAGAAATAAACAGATGATCGGCGATTTGCTTATTACGGTAACCTTTAGCCACTTCTTGCAGGATCTGCATTTCACGTTCGGTTAACTGGTCGAAGATGTCGTTGCGGCTACCCGCGTCGTTTAGGTAACGAGCAACTACACTGCTGTATGCCTTGTCACCACCGTGTGCTTGCTTAAGGAGTTCAATCAATTCATCAGGTTCAGTGTCTTTCAATAAGTAACCATCAGCACCCGCTTTTACGATCGCTTCGATGTCTGCAGGGCTATCAGATACCGTTAGGATAACGATGTTAGCACTAGAACCGTCAGTACGAAGCGCTTTCAATGTATCTAAGCCGGACATACCCTTCATGTTCAGATCAAGTAAGATCAAATCAGGTTCTTCTTCATGAGCAAGCGCAACAGCTTCTGTACCATTACTTGCTTCAGCAATCACTTCAAATTCGTCTTCAAAGCTCAGTAATTGGCTTATGCCTCTACGCATTAATGGATGATCATCAACCAGCATTACTTTACAAATCGTCAACTTTAACTTCCTTCAAACTTTTATATTTCAATATGACTGTACAGCCTTCACCTTGCGCCGCTTCAATCGTTAAGTCGCCATTCAGTCTTGCCGCACGCTCCTGCATAATGCTCATCCCATAGTGGTTCATTTTCGAACTACTTAAGTCAAAGCCATCTCCGTTATCTTTAACCACGACTAATACTTCACCGTCCTCATCGATACAGCATACATCTATCAAGTCGGCATTGGCGTGTTTTATTGCATTTATTGTTGCTTCACGAATCAATTGAAGCAAGTGAACCTGACTATGCGCATCAAGTTCAATCGATGAAAGATTATTATCAAGCTTAATCTTTGCATCCGTTCTTTCGCTGAGCTCTTCAAGCATAGTGCTTAAAGCATCTCCAAAGTTACCCTCTTTGATGGATAACCTAAATGTAGTGAGAAGTTCTCTTAGTTGAGTATAGGCTTCTGCTAAACCATTGCCGATTTCCGATGCAATTTGCTCAGATTGCTCACGATGCTGCTGTTCTGGCAGTTTACCGATAACACGCTTAAGCAACGTCACTTGGATTTTTAAATACGACAGTGATTGAGCTAACGAATCATGGAGCTCTCGGGCAATGGTTGCACGCTCTTCCATAATAATAAGCTGCTCAGCCTTCTTTTGAGCACGATTATAATAGATGGCTCTTGAGAGTAGTTGGATAAAGCTCTCAATCAGCGCTTTTGTCGAGTGGCCATGATGATAAGAGCAATATA
This sequence comes from Vibrio sp. Isolate22, assembly GCF_022398115.1. Taxonomy (NCBI): domain Bacteria; kingdom Pseudomonadati; phylum Pseudomonadota; class Gammaproteobacteria; order Vibrionales; family Vibrionaceae; genus Vibrio; species Vibrio sp. Isolate22. The sequence continues at coordinate 1,744 of NZ_JAKEUW010000089.1, forward strand.
GATAGCCGAGAATAAGCTCATTATCGTCCAACTTCATTTCAAATTTTTCGTAATCTCGGCTTGGATCGTAGCCTTCATCCATAATCAATGGTCGGCCCGAATTGTCTACGATCTCTAATCGCAAAGATTCGATACCCTCTAAGCTTACGAGGTGCTGCAATATCGCTCTAAAGTTTTCAGGAGCGATACGCGTAACCGTGAGCTCTTGTGACGAGTTATAAAGTGCCTGTAGCGACTGGTTAGCATTCTGTAGTTCTATCGTCTTCGCATCCACCACATCTTCAAGGTTTCGATAAAGCACACCCAAGTCTTTTGCCATCGAGTTAAAGGTTTTGGTCAAAATACCCATCTCGTTGTTGCTCGTTACCTTGAGTTCGACCTCGAAGTCACTGTTTTTGATCCTTTGGCTTGCACCAACAAGCGCATGCAGTGGTTTAACAACTTGTTTACGTACGAAATGAACAACAAAAAGAGATATGACGAGGATCCCGCCTAAACCGATACCACCAGCCCATGCCAGTTTTATCAATTTGTCTTCTGAGAATTCTTGCAGTTTAAAAACGAAGCCATCTATTTCAACCACGAAATTCTCAACCAATACGAGATAGTGTTTTCTGTCTTCACTATTCAGTACGCGTTTCAATTCGTGCCAGCGACCAATAATAAGATAGTAGTCTTCTGTGATATCTGTCGGAACATCCCAACTCACAAGCTTAGTCATAGATGGCGAATAGAGGGAGGTTTCAAACTCACGGATGTGTGAATCATAATCAACTGATTCTATTTGAATATCATGGGCTAAACGGTAGCTTTGCATGCGCATTGAACCCGCTACGTTAACCGCCTCGGCATCGTTCAAACTTGAAGCCAACGTAAAGATAGCAAAGCCAGTCGTAGCAACCGACAACAACAGTATAGATAGCAGTGATTTCGCTATCGTACTTGTGACAGATGAAACCGGTTTTATAAGCAAGTTGGCCTTCCTATTGATAATTGACTTGTCAGCAAAATCGTATTGTCACACATCAAAAATCATAGCTCCATTCAATATGTGATCACTCGCCTCGTAATTTATTGATCTATGACAATATATGCCCCCAATTAGCCCTTAGGGGGTATTTATACAATTGTTTCTAAAACTACACTACTTATGAGGACAAATTACAAGATATTAATGAAATAATGACCTACAATTACAACATCTTAGCAACATCTATAGGTTACTTGTGGTAGACTTATCAAAACGCCGTATGTTTTCGAGAAAAAAAGTGGATGCAAGCCAAATTCGTTTGCCTTGGATTAACAACCTAGAGCGCTTTGTAGATGACTGTACTCGATGCGGAAAATGTATTGAGAGTTGTGAGACTAAGATAATCATTGTAGGCGACGGTGGATTTCCTACTGTCGATTTCTCAATTGATGAATGTACGTTCTGCTATCAATGTGCAGATGTTTGTCCCGAACCCATTTTTAAGCCAAAGCAAGGAGAGCCTTGGCAAGCTAAAGCACAAATCTCTGATAAGTGCCTAGCACAGCAAAATGTTGAATGCCGAAGCTGTGGTGACATGTGTGAACCTATGGCCATTCAATTTCAACTTAGAGCAGGCAGTGTTGCTCTACCAAAAATCGAGTTAGATGAGTGTAGCGGTTGTGGAGCCTGCGTAGCAGTTTGCCCTACTTCAGCTATTCTTGTGAGTAATGCATAAATAAAAATAACGAGAGCAATTTATGGCACTAAATGAAGTGCATATATCAAGTTTAGTCGTGCATGTGAGCCCAGAGCATCTAAATGAAATCAAAGCAGAGATCGAAAAGTTCGATAATGCCGAGATTTACGGAGATAGCCCTGAAGGCAAAATCATCGTGGTCCTAGAAACCGAAAACCAAGGTTTTGTAACGGACACCATCGAAGCAATAAACAACATTAAGAACGTTTTAGGTACAGCTTTGGTTTATCACCAAATCGAGACTGGACTAGACGAAACGGATTTAGAAACTGGAAGCAACAATTCTCAACTCGAGGGTGAAGTATGAAAATGACAAGACGTGCGTTTGTGAAAGCAAACGCAGCTGCATCAGCGGCAGCCGTTGCAGGTGTAACACTACCAGCAACAGCAACCAACCTGATCGCTAGCTCAGATCAAACAAAAATCACGTGGGATAAAGCGCCTTGTCGTTTTTGTGGTACGGGCTGTTCGGTGCTAGTAGGTACTCAAAACGGTAAAGTGGTTGCGACTCAAGGCGACCCTGAAGCACCTGTAAACAAAGGCCTTAACTGTATTAAAGGCTACTTCCTTTCGAAAATCATGTACGGTAAAGACCGTCTTGAGCAACCTCTTCTTCGTATGAAAGATGGTGAGTTCCATAAAGATGGTGATTTCACACCTGTATCATGGGACAAAGCGTTCGACGTGATGGCTGAGAAATGGAAAGCATCTCTTAAGAAGAACGGTCCAACTGGCGTTGGTATGTTCGGTTCTGGCCAATGGACAGTAATGGAAGGCTACGCTGCTGTTAAGATGATGAAAGCGGGCTTCCGTTCAAACAACATCGATCCAAACGCTCGTCACTGTATGGCTTCTGCGGTAGGTGCATTCATGCGTACCTTCGGTATCGATGAGCCAATGGGTTGTTACGATGACTTTGAACACGCAGACGCATTTGTACTGTGGGGTTCAAACATGGCAGAAATGCACCCAGTACTATGGACTCGTATTACAGACCGTCGTCTAAGCCACCCACATGTTCAAGTAAACGTACTGTCTACTTACTACCACCGTTCTTTTGAGCTTGCAGACACTGGTTACATCTTCAACCCTCAGTCTGACCTTGCAATTGCAAACTTCATTGCAAACTACATCATTCAAAACGATGCGGTTAACTGGGACTTCGTAAATAAGCACACACACTTCAAGCAGGCAACGACTGACATCGGTTACGGCCTTCGTGATGACGATCCACTACAGAAAGCAGCAGCAAACCCTAACTCAGGTGCAATGACTGCAATCACTTTCGAAGAGTACAAAGCAGCAGTTGCAGAGTACACAGTAGAGAAAGCATCTGAAATGTCAGGCGTATCTCAAGAGAACCTGATTAAGCTTGCTAAGCAATACGCAGATCCAAACATCAAAGTAATGTCTCTATGGACAATGGGTATGAACCAACATACTCGTGGTGTATGGATGAACAGCCTTGTGTACAACATCCACCTTCTAACAGGTAAGATTTCTACTCCAGGTAACAGCCCATTCTCACTAACTGGCCAACCATCTGCTTGTGGTACAGCTCGTGAAGTAGGTACGTTCTCTCACCGTCTACCAGCAGATATGGTAGTTGCGAACCCTAAACACCGTAAGATTGCAGAAGAAATCTGGAAGCTTCCAGAAGGCACTATCCCACCTAAGCCAGGCAAACACGCTGTTGCTCAAGACCGTGCACTAAAAGACGGTACGATCAACGCTTACTGGGTAATGTGTAACAACAACATGCAAGCTGGTCCAAACATCAACACTGAACGTCTACCTGGTTACCGTAACCCAGACAACTTCATCGTATGTTCTGACCCGTACCCAACAGCAACAGCGCAAGCCGCTGATCTTATCCTTCCAACAGCAATGTGGATCGAGAAAGAAGGTGCTTACGGTAACGCAGAGCGTCGTACACAAGCTTGGTACCAACAAGTGAAAACTGTAGGTGAAGCGAAGTCTGACCTATGGCAAATCATGGAGTTCTCTAAGCGCTTCACTATTGAAGAAGTTTGGGGCGAAGAGCTTCTAGCTAAAGCACCTGAACTACGTGGCAAAACTATGTACGACGTGCTTTACAGAAACGGCAATGTTGATGCTTTCCCTCTGTCTGAAGCTCAAGAGCTTAACGACGACGCACAAGCACAAGGTTTCTACGTACAGAAAGGCCTATTCGAAGAATACGCAGCCTTCGGTCGCGGCCACGGTCACGATTTAGCACCATACGATCGCTACCACAAAGTTCGTGGTCTACGTTGGCCAGTTGTTGATGGTAAAGAAACTCAATGGCGCTTTAAAGAAGGTTCAGATCCATATGCGAAAGCAGGCTCTGGTTGGGATTTCTATGGCAAACCAGACGGCAAAGCACTGATCATCAATGCTCCGTACGAAGCGCCACCAGAAGTACCAAACGAAGAATACGATATGTGGCTATGTACAGGCCGTGTTCTAGAACACTGGCACACAGGTACTATGACTCGTCGTGTACCAGAGCTTTACAAAGCTGTACCAGATGCACTGTGTTACATGCACCCTGCTGATGCTAAAGCTCGTGGCCTACGTCGCGGTGATGAAGTTCTTATCGAAAACAAACGTGGTGAAGTTCGTGTACGTGTTGAAACTCGCGGCCGTAACCGTCCACCACAAGGCTTGGTATTCGTACCATTCTTTGATGCAAGAATTCTGATCAACAAGTTGATCTTGGATGCAACGGATCCTCTGTCTAAACAGACGGACTACAAGAAGTGTCCAGTTAAGATCACTAAGGTCGCTTAAGAACTATATGTTCTAGAACTTAGTTCGTAGATCTAACGTATTTATTATTGCGGCTACTTTTTTCATAACCTTTTGAGCGAAGTGGCCCACTCAAAGAATTTGCCTTTAGGCGGAGAAATTAACCATGAAAAAACTGATTACTGCCCTACTATCAGCTGGTCTTTTGCTAGCTGGCGTAGCTCAAGCTGAGCTAGATAACCCAGGCGGCATTGGTGGCGTAGAATCTCTACGTGGTGCAAGTGAACTAGAAGCAACTCGCCCAGCGGATGACTTCAAAAAATTCCCTCGCGACCAAGTGCTTGAAAGTGATTACGTATACCAACCACCATTGGTTCCTCACACAATTCGTAGCTACGAAGTCTCTCTAAACGCAAACAAATGTCTGTCTTGCCACAGCTGGAAAAATGCGAAAGAGATGGGTGCAACAAAGATTAGTGTTACTCACTACATGAACCGTGAAGATGCAGTACTTGCTGACGTTTCACCTCGTCGTTACTTCTGTCTGCAGTGTCACGTTCCACAAGCTAGTGCGAAACCATTAGTAGAGAACGAGTTTAAACCTGTTGACTCACTACGCTAATCTTAGCCGTATTGTAGAGAGGCTATTATATGAAATTATTAAAAGCGTTTTGGAAAAGACTGACAACTCCAAGTAAAGCAGCCGTAGGCCTTGTACTTTTCTTGGGATTCTCGGGCGGTCTTTTGTTCTGGGGTGCATTTAACACAGGTATGGAAGCGACCAACACAGAAGAATTCTGTTCTGGCTGTCACGCACCTATCGTTGAAGAAATCCAAGAAACAATCCACTACTCGAACCGTTCAGGTGTTCGTGCAATCTGTTCAGACTGTCACGTACCGCATGAGTGGACTGATAAAATCGTTCGTAAAGTTCAAGCATCAAAAGAGCTATACGCTCACTTTATTGCTAAGACGATTGATACTCCTGAGAAATTCAAAGAGCGTCGTGCTCACCTTGCAGAACGTGAGTGGGCTCGTTTGAAAAAGAACGATTCACTTGAGTGTCGTAACTGTCACCAGTTCGATTACATGGACTTCTCTGAACAGAGTCCTCGTAGTGCAAAACAACACTCGACAGCACTAGCTTCTGGTGAGAAAACATGTGTAGACTGCCACAAAGGTATCGCACATAAACTACCAGACATGCACGGTGTTGAAGGCTGGCAATAAGGAGCAATTGAATGAGTACTTTAGAGAGCGTAATTTGGCATATCTTGGGTTACAGTGCTATGCCATTTATCATTCTTGCCGGCTTCGCAGGTGTTGCAGCCGTATCTCTTTGGATTTTATCTATGGGTAAAGACAAAGAAATCGATTAAGAATCGAACCAACTTTTCTCCTACTTTTGATGAGTTAGAGATTAGCTAAAGTTAAAAAGCCACTGAATTCAGTGGCTTTTTTGTTATCTGCGGTAATATTTTATTACTGCATAGTAACCATACGAACACTACGCGTCGCTTGGTTGACCGCCTTTCTCAGTGACTTCTGTATCGCTCTTAGCTTTATCGACAATTGGAAGCACCTGTTTTACGTAGTTCCCTGGCGCCTTACCAATCACAGGATACAACTCAGAACCTTGATTAAACGGTTCAACCCTTTCAGCCGCTTCAAAGCCCTGTAGCCATTGATTCCAGTGTGTCCACCAAGAACCTTCATTGTGGGTAGCATTTGATAGCCACTCATCAGCAGAATCATCCAAATTGTCGTTCAGCCAAAATCCATACTTTTGCTTGTCTGGATGATTAACAATACCTGCGATATGTCCAGACTCGCCAAGCACGAACGTCTTGTTGCCACCCGTATTCAGTGCGCCGCGGTAAGTCCCCTGCCAAAGTGCAATATGGTCTTCCTTAGTAGAGATGAAATAACTAGGTATTTTGATCTTATTCAGGTCAATCCAGACACCACCCACTTTCACGCCTTTGTCTTGCACCAGTTTGTTTTCAAGGTACAGATCTCGTAGCAGGAAATTATGACACTTAGCAGCAACGTTAGTACTGTCACTGTTCCAGTACAACAAATCAAACTCCATTGGGCTGCTGCCTTTTAGGTAATTATCAATGTAGTAGTTCCAGTACAAGCTGTTTTCACGTAGCAAACTGAACGTCACACTCAACGACCTACCATCCATAAAGCCTTTGGCATCGTTCTGTTTCTCTATGGCGTTGATGATCGTTTCATTGATATATGCGCCCACCTCACCCGGCTGAGAGAAATCTAATAGAGTAGTAAAGAAAGTAGCGGTTTTAATACGTTTCTTCATACGCTTGGCGGCATAGTAAGCGACTGTTGAAGCCAATACCGTTCCGCTTTTGACGGGCCCCACAGCCAGCACAGAGTCAGTAATCATTATAAATTCAACAAAATAGCTGGCTGCGCTGTTACTTTCTTTTGTCATACGACAGGAAGCCCTCTCACATATACTCTTGATTTAGTGGAACGGCCACAAAAAGCTCGAGTATTATTCAACCAGCAACGCATTACAGATTCTAGCAGGGCTAAGCCTTATTTTTCCTTAAGCATTAGTGATTGTCTCAAAGTCTTAAACTCTCTTTATAACCCCTAATTTTACAGGCGTGTTATGTACAATATGTTAAATAGGCTAGTTTAGTACAACTTTTGCAAGCTTCACTTGCAAAATTGAGGCAAGAGATAAAAACCTACCCTCTTCTTTCACTTTGCCACCTAAAAGCATTCTGAAAGTTAATTACAGAAATTTACCAAATATTAAGGACTTGTAACTCATTTAGGTTTCGCCTAGTTTTTTGACCCTAATCCTCAAAATGATCAATTTTCTCTAGATTAGTGATACTGACGCCGCTTCGCTCTGTCGGCTTCATTCTGCCTCCGCATAGCACACACTGGTATGGATTGTTACCTGTAAACCCTTTGTATTGTTTGGCATACCTGAGGGGGCAGCCTGTTTCAGACTCTTCTTTTCTAAAGCTAAATACACCAAAGGAAGTAGACGCCCCCGCTTTCTATTAGATAGAAAACCGTAGTAACGCACCATTTAAAAATGCTGCTGCGGGATATGACTTACGTACCGCAATATCACCTCTTCTTGCGTCAACGTCTTCGTTTTATGCGTTCCGTCTCGATGATCTAGATACTTAAATACCACCGTCCCCCCGCTATAATGACGCAGCCTCGATGCGGATATCGGTGGACGCTTCAGGTAACGACCCAGATAATTCACCGTTTGCTTTAGCTCTTTCGTCTTTTTGGCAAAGTGAATATTCCAGTAGCGTTGATATTGACGCTCTAAGAAGACGTTCCATTGACGGTAATCTTGAATATGATTGGTGGTCGATGTGGATAAGTTGAGGTCGCCGCAAGAGAGAATAAATCATTGAGTAATGTTGGATTGGCTTCGAAGATAGGCCATAGCTTGCTCGGCATAGTGAACGTGATGTGTTGATGTTCACAGTCTGGCATGACATCAAGTTGAGTATGTATCCATTGCTCGGTGGACTTAGTGCCACAAGAACTGCAAGCCTTCGTTTTGCAGCTTTGGCAGATGACCTTAGTATGCGGACAGTCTGGCGTACCACAATCGTAATGTTTAGCTCCCATCATGTTAGTCCCACACGCTAACATTCGCTCAACACACGTGATTTGCCAAAGACGGAATAGTCCGCCCCTACAAAATACCGCTCAGAATGACAGATACCGCCTTAGTTGGCGGTATCTGCGTTGATATTAGAAAGTCAATGAGTCGGTTCGTAGACGCTTACGATGTTGTCGATTATTATCTGAGTCCAACTCGTGATGAAGCCGCCGCAAAAGCCTTTTTGAATAAAGCGATAGTGCAGAATGGATTACCTGATAAAGTGGAGATTGATGGCAGTGAAAGTAATTGTGCTGCGCTTGATGCAATGAATATTCAACTCTGGTTAACGGGCTTCTTTATGTTGTCACTGATTGAGATATTGGATATCAAATACCTGAACAATATCGTGGAGCAGAGTCATCGCTGGGTAAAACAGAAAACACGTCAAGCACTTGGTTGGAAGTCAAAATGCCATTTGGCTTGTACTGCAATGAGGCCATTCCACCACATCAAGATTTCAGCGAGCAACGCAATAAGAAGCAGGATATCCAATCGCTTAGTACAACGAGTTCTGTTGTGACGAAGTGCGATTCCATAGGCGGTACTCTTTAGATCGCGGAAAGCTTCTTCTATTTGCATGCGTTTGGCGTACAGGTTGGTAATTTGTACTTCATTTAAGATATGTCTAGGGACATTGGTCGCGAGTAACCACTGCTCCTTTGCACTGCGTTGATAGAAATGTGTAGCGGAGTGTTTTTGGCTGGTTCTGCTATGGCGCTGGGCTTTTCTGCCTTTTTCTAATCCCTTATAAACATAGGCTTCACAAGATATCGGTGATCTCTTTGCTAATAAGCAGTGGCCAAGATATTTGGGTTTATGGACGGCGTTTGGATAAAAGGTTTTATTTGAGACCCAAGGTTTTTGGGGTTGTTTGATTGATACTTCACCTCGGACACGACCTAACCAAAACCAACCTTTCTCCTGAACTCGGCGGAATCAAGTATTTCTAAAACCCGAATCAGAAACGATGATCGGACTGATTTTATTCGGCAAAATACTCTGCAATTTATCGAGGAATATTTGGTGACTTTTCGGTGAATTGTATTGGTCATACTCAAAAATTTGCTCAAAAATTATGATGGCTCGACCATCAAGTGCAACGGATGCTCTTAACGTCATATAACGAAGTTGTTCACGAACATCAGACCAATCCACAAGGAGCACAGGGCATGGGTTGGCGCCCGTTATTAAGTAGGCATGCCATTTATAAATAAGGTCTTTTCACGATGTGATTGGCGATTCCCAAGCAGTCTATCAACGCGTTTGATCGCATGTTTTACCGTGGTATTAGTTTCCAATTTCCGGCCTAGTTTAGTCAGCGTTAAGTCTGAACCGTCAAGTACACTTTTTGTAGTAAGCATCAGAGAATTAACGCGTTTTTTGTGAATGGATGGGTATTGGTTTTGTATGGTTTGTTGTAGAATCTGAATGTCGCGCATTGTTAACCCACTTGTTCGAAATGTGTGTTCAGCGATATTCATTAGATCAAAGACGGCTATGCGCATCTACCTCATTGTTTTTATGCCTAATTATGAGGGGATTCGCAAGAATGCGGCGTTAACTATCTCCTTTACGGTACGTGCACGTTTTAAAATTTACTATCTCTACTAATTTTACCGGAGTATACTATGCTGTAAAGGTTCTGACTCAATTAAAGTGGATTTTATGAAAGAAAATGTTTTTAAGTCGGGGGTTCATAAAACCCTACCTTCTTCACAATACATAGATAAGGACATATTTAAAGTAGAACGAGAACGAATTTTAGGCCAATCTTGGCATCTCGCTGGTCATATAAATGACGTTCAAAGAAAAGGTGATTATTTAACTGAGGTTGTAGACGGAAAGCCAGTCATTGTTATCCGATCAGAAAATAATGAAATAAAAGCGTTTTTCAATGTTTGCCCTCATCGAGGACATGAGTTGGTTCGAGTAAACACAAAGGGAAATACACACAAAATTGTTTGCCCTTACCATTCTTGGGTTTTCGATACTTCAGGGAGACTAAAGTATTTACCAAATAAATCAGCCTTTCATGGTATTGAGGAGCACGATTGCAGTCTTATACCTTTATCGCTATGATCTGCTCCAGCCAGACTGGACACTTCATTAAGCGACATTTTGTTGTTCAAAGTTAACTGGGCTTAGATACCCAAGAGCACTGTGCCTTCTCGTTCGATTATAATCAACCTCTATGTACTCGAAGATCGTTTGGCGCATCTGCTCTCTCGTCATAATCGGCTCATATTGGATCGCTTCCACTTTCATAGAATGGAAGAAACTCTCAACACAAGCATTGTCCCAGCAGTTTCCTTTCCTACTCATA
>NZ_JAKEUW010000009.1:0-125114 GCF_022398115.1 Vibrio sp. Isolate22
GGTATGGTGGGCACAAGTGCAAGAAAGTGGAATTAAGCCATTGAAAGAGTTCGCACGAAAACTGAGGCCTTATCTTCACGGTATTATTGGATCGGCAAGTTATCCGCTCAACACCTGCACATTGGAAGGGATAAACAACAAAATAAAGTTAATCAAGCGAATGGGGTATGGGTATCGAGATACAGACTACTTCTTCTTGAAGATAAAAGCGGCTTTCCCCGGAAAGCCGCGATGAACCTAAAAAAAGCCTAACGTGAAGTTAGGCTTTTTAGTCAATCATGTCTTTTTATAGCGGGATTTCTTTCAGCTATTACTGAGCAGCAGGTGCTTCAGCGTTATCAATGCTTAGTAGTTCAACTTCGAATACTAGCGTTGAGTTAGCAGGGATTGTCGGTGTATCTTGCTCACCGTATGCTAGCTCTGGCGGGATTACGAATTTGTACTTAGAACCAACTTGCATTAGTTGTACGCCTTCAGTCCAACCTGGGATTACGCGGTTCAGTGGGAATGTTGCTGGTTCGCCACGGTCGTAAGAGCTGTCGAACTGAGTACCGTCAGTTAGTGTACCTTTGTAGTGTACTTGAACGGTATCTGTGTCTTTTGGAGAAGCGCCTTCACCTTGTGTCATTACTTGGTAAAGTAGGCCAGATTCAGTTTGCTTAACGCCTTCAGTTTTAGCGAATTCAGCACGGAAGTCATCACCTGCTTTCTTAGTTGCCGCTGATTTCTCTGCCGCTTGTGCTTGCATAGTTTCAGCAACACGCTTGTCTAGAGCTTCAAGCGCTGCACGAGTTTCTTCTTCGTTAAGTGCTGTTTTCTCTGCGAATACGTCTTCAATACCTTGAAGAACCATGTCTTTGTCTAGGTTAATGCCTAGCTCGCTTGGCTTGTCAATGCTTGTGCTCAGGTAGTTTGCGAAAGATACGCCGATTGCGTATGCCGCTTTGTCATCTTCGGTTTTAAAGTTTACTGCTTCTACTTTAACTTCTTCTACTTGAGGTGCTTCTGCCTTTGGTTCTTCTTTCTGACAACCAACTGCTAGCATAACCGTTGCGGCAAGCAGTGATACTTTTAAAACTGATTTCATTGAATACTCCAATTAATGGCCAAGCCATTGGTTATTGTGCACAAATCTAATGATTAGATTGGTGTGAATACGTTAGTTATAACAATATACTAGTCATATGTCTTTCGACACAAACCGGATTATTAGAAGTGATGCAAATATTTTTCCATTCCTTGCTATGTGCAATTGTCATCACCTTGTTAAATGGATGCTTTTTCTTTCAAGACGATGAGCAGCGTTGGGAAATTGAGCCCAGCGGCGCCACCAGCTTTGCTTTAAGCAGAGATGGACGCTTCGCCCTGCTCTACTCTCAGCAGAAACAATTGCTGCTTTGGGACCTTGCCGAAAACAAAGAGTTAGCCCAACTTGGCCCTCAAGATCAGTCCGAAAACCAAGTGTCGCGTATTCGAATCTCTGACAATGGCCGCTTTGCCATTACTGCCAGCCAAATGAACTTCGCTGTTTGGGACCTATCTTGGACCCAAGCTGAAGGACTATGGTCTATCTCTGACGGCTTGATTCGCGATGTTGATATCTCTAGCAATGGTGAAAAAGTACTGCTCGGTTTATCGAATGGTAAAGCCATCTATGTGGACTTAGTCACCGGACGCCGTCTGGAGTTCCTTGCTCATAGAGAAAAAGTTAATTCCGTCGCCCTCTCTTCGAACGGTCGCTATGCGCTTTCCGGTGGTAACAACTACAAAGCCTACCTGTGGGACACCGAAACTGGCTTAGTGTTACGTACCTTTGAACATGAGCAAAGAGTCGTACGCGTGGCCTTGCAACGGGATGGCGAATTGGCCTTTACCTCTGATGGTGGCAATCAAGCGATGATTTGGGATCTTAAAACGGGTGAACCTCAAGCTCAGCTACAGAGTTGGTCGAGACAACTGATATTCTCCAGTGCCCGTTTTTCCGATGATGGCAGCCTGTTAGTGACAGGTACTCCATCCAGCCAGGTGAGTGTTTGGGATACTCAGGACGGCAAACGACTTTCACGGCACGATGCTGAGCCACTAAAAGATACTCGCCCTCCTCGTGCGGTAGTGTATGATGCAGCCTTTGATGATAAGAACCGTGTAATATCGGGCACCTCTGCGGGCATCGCCCAAGCTTGGAATGTGGATTAAGAACGATGACAGAAAAGCGAGTTGAACAGTTAGAAAGCCGCGTGAATGACTTAGAATGTCAGCTAGCTTTCCAAGAGCAAACCATTGAAGAACTCAATGAAGCGCTTAGCCAACAACAGATGTTGATCACTAAGATGCAAGACCAAATGAAATATGTAGTGGGTAAAGTGAAGAACATTGATGGTTCGAACTTAGCTGACGCATCTGAAGAGACGCCACCGCCACATTACTAATGTGCGTTGCCAATGAGCTACGACTTATTGGTCTGGTTGAAAAACAAAAGGCGACAGAGAATATCTGTCGCCTTTTGTGTATCTGATTGGGAATTTGAGTTACACCGGAGCTTGGTTAGTCATCAGCATAGATCTTCACCTCCACTCGTCCTTCAGTATCAACGCTAGCGCGGTACATGCCGGAACTGTTCATGCCGAAGTGAATATCACCTTGGCCATCAATCGCAATCAAACCACCTTCGCCACCCATGGTTTTCAGCTCACCTTGGATGATATGTTCACATGCGGTATGAACGTCTTCTTTAAGATAACGCATGCGCGCAGCCACATCACTGGCAACCATTTTTCTTAAGAAGAACTCTCCCATCCCTGTAGTCGAAACCGCAACATTACCATTCTCAGCAATAGTGCCCGCACCAATGATTGGCGAATCACCGACTCGACCGTACTTCTTGTTTGTCACACCACCAGTACTGGTCGCTGCCGCCAAGTTGCCCGCTTGGTCTAATGCCACAGCGCCAACCGTGCCGTACTTTTTGTCGTCTGGGTATTTCTCAGCTTGCTGCTCATCGTATTTCGCTTCAGATAGAGCAAATATGCCTTTCTCTTTCATCGATTGAAGCTGATCGTAACGACGCTCAGTGAAGAAGTAGTCTTGCTCACTAAAGGTATAGTCGTGTTCAAAGGCAAACTTCTCCGCCCCTTCTCCAATCAACAGTACATGGTCGCTTTTCAGCATCACATCGCGAGCTAATTCGATCGGGTTTTTAATATGGCGAACACCAGCAATAGCACCTGCATCCATTTCACGACCGTGCATCACAGACGCATCCATCTCCACAAACTCATCATGCGTAAGAACGGAGCCCTTACCAGCGTTGAAATGTGGGCTGTCTTCCATCACCTTTACCGATGCCACTACCGCATCCAAAGCATCACCGCCCGATTGCAGCACTTGGTAACCCGCCAACACTGACTTTTCTAAAGCCTCAGTAATGCCCGCTTTTAGCTCATCACTCATTTGCTCTCGCAAGATGGTTCCAGCACCACCGTGAATGGCAATTGAAAAAGGTTGCGACATGTATACTCTCCACTGACGTATTCTTGTTATCTGTCGCTATCAATATCATATCCAAAGCCCGATGTCTGATAGCAACAACAAATCTTTCACTAGCGGTCATGCTCACGCCAGAAAGCACAACCCCAATACGAAAAAAGCCTCCACAAGGGAGGCTTTCATATTCTAAAACTAAACCGTTAACTCGGTATTAGTGAGAACCACAGCTACCGCCGCCGCAGCAGCCGTCTTTTTTCTCTTCACCGTGGTCGTGGCCTTCGCCACCGCAGCAACCGCCTTCGTGATCATGGTCGTGACCGTGACCGCCGCAGCCGCCTTCTTGGTGTACGTGACCGTGTTGAATTTCTTCTTCAGTCGCTTCACGAACCGCTACTACTTCAACGTCAAACGTTAGAGTTTGGCCAGCTAGCATGTGGTTGCCATCAACAACAACTTCGTCGCCGTCTACTTCAGTTACTTCTACTGGGATTGGACCTTGGTCAGTATCCGCTAGGAAGCGCATGCCAACTTCGATTTGCTCAACACCTTGGAATACGTCAGCAGGAACACGTTGCACTAGTGCATCGTTGTGCTCACCGTAAGCGTCTTCTGGAGTAACAGTTGCAGAGAACTTGTCGCCAGCAACTTTGCCTTCAAGCTCTTTTTCAAGACCTGTAATTAGGTTGTTGTGACCGTGAAGGTAATCTAGTGGAGCTTCTGCAGTTGATTGGTCAACTACTACGCCATCTTCAAGTTTCACTTGATATGCAACACTAACTACTACGTTCTTTTCAATTTTCATGAGAGCTCCAAGGAGGTTTGGACTAAGCTCCAACAATTGAGCTTAGGAAAAATTCTGTACCCGGATATTATGGGGATCAATTATCGAAACTCAATCACTCAGGCTTAAAAATACCGATCATTTCTTGATTCGCGTGTTCAGATTTCTCTACAGTTTTCGGTTTACGTTGCTCTGAGAAGTCACAATCGACACATTCCACCAGCTCGATATTATTCTCAATCCACCAACGAAGCGTGTCTTGAGTATTGCAGCTTGGGCAGCTTGCCCCTGCGATAAAGCGTTTTTTCTGTTTCACGTTAATATCCTTTACTACTCTGGATTCGCGGTTCTCTATGCTTGATATGAAAGCGAATAGGACCGCGTTTATTATTTGGTTTCTCTTGGCAATAACTTTTGGCTCGAGCATGCATTAGATACTCGAGCCGTTCACTCTAAACAGAGGCTATTGCCAATAGTTACGAGATTGGTGGTCATTCTCCATCTCGTGTCCAAAGATCTCTTCAAGCTCTTTACGAGCCTCTTTCGCTCTTTGGGCTAACTCTGCGTCTTCATTATGCTGAGGCAATAATTCTTTCAGCATACCATTATCCAACTTCCTAAAATGTGCTTCTGCTCGCTTCGCTTTATATGGGTGCATGCCAAGTTCAGTCAGAGTTTGACGGCCAAGGTCCAGTGCTCCAAGGAAGGTTTCGCGCGAGTAATTGTTTACCCCGTGATTAAGCAATTGGTACGCTTCAACACGACTTCGTGCACGCGCCAAGATTTTAAGACGTGGAAAATGCTGCTTACACAAATCGACGGTTTTCATGATTTCATCAGGAGAGTCAGTACACAACACAATCGCTTCGGCCTTATCTGCCCCTGCTGCGCGTAACAACTCTAAGTGAGTGGAATCACCGTAAAATACCTTGTAGCCAAACTTTCTCAGGATATGGATTTGGCTAGCATCACTTTCCAAGATCGTAATACGGATCTTATTGGCGTACATCAGACGACCAATGATCTGACCAAAACGACCAAAGCCAGCAATGATCACTCGAGGGCTGCGATCAACTACATCCGAAGACATCGCATTCTCGCTGATTTGATTCAACTGGCGAGCAAAGAACTTATCTTGCAGCTTAAGCATTAGTGGCGTGGTCACCATTGAGAGACTCACCACAACTAGCAAGAACGACACTTGTTCACCACTCAAGATGCCTTGTGCACTTGCCGCTGTGAAGATAACGAAAGCAAATTCACCGCCTTGGCTAAGAATCATTGCCATGCGGCTACGTGCTTTGGCTTGAGTACCAAACATTCGAGCAAGGGCGTACAAAACCAAACCTTTTAGTACGACTAACGCAAGAACAGCGATCAGTATTGCAAACGGGCTTTCGGCCAATAACCCTAAGTTAACGGCCATACCGACTGAGATGAAGAACAGACCAAGTAGCAGTCCTTTGAATGGATCAATCGCGATTTCCAACTCATGTCGGTATTCACTCTCAGCCAGAAGTACGCCCGCTAAGAAAGTACCCAGAGCCATCGACAAGCCTATCTGCTGCATGATAACGGCAATACCAATTACCAATAGCAGAGCAGCAACGGTGAACAACTCACGCACACCACTCATGACTACATAGCGGAAAAGAGGCCTCAACAAGAAGTGACCACCGACTAGTAAGCCAACCACGCCACCTAGCATCCACAACATGTCTGCCCAGCTGCCACCGGTATTACCGGCCAGTAGCGGCAACATCGCCAACATAGGGATCACGGCAATATCTTGAAAAAGTAGAACAGCAAAACCTGACTGGCCTGCTTCTTTGCCACCAAGCTCTCGTTCTTCAATGACCCTTAAAGCGATCGCGGTCGAAGATAGAGCTAAACCCATACCTATTACTAGACTCGTTTGCCACGTTAAGCCAAACATACAGGCGATAGCGGTGATAATCAGAGTGGTAATCAGCACTTGCGCGCCACCAAGCCCGAGAATAGGCGCTCGCATCTGCCACAGTTTTTTAGGGTTAAGCTCTAAACCAATCAGGAAGAGCAGCAGCACCACCCCGAATTCGGAGAAATGCAGAATCGCTTCTACATCGCTGATTAAACCGAGCCCCCATGGGCCAATTGCCACGCCAGCTAATAGATAGCCTAATACCGAGCCTAAACCGGCGCGCTGCGCGATAGGTACCGCAACCACCGCTGCAGCTAGGAATATAACGCTACTTTGCAAAAAATCATTAGTCAGAGCCATCGTTCGCTCCTATATCTTGTAGCGGGTCTCGCAACCAGTTTCGATAAGCCTCTGCGTGTTGATAACGAGTCATGTCTGAGACATTTCGTGCCCAGTGTAAAACCAAAGGTGGAATCCAGTTCATCTGACACAAAGCGGCTGTGAGTTCGAAAGGTTGTAAAATCTCTTGTAATGGATATTTATTATAGCCTGCTGCTCCAAACGCCTCTTCTTTACCACCCGTGGTGATAACACTGCGCCAATGTTTACCTTTCAGTGCACTTTGCTCACCAAACGCAAAACCTTTACCCAAGACTCGATCAAACCACTCTTTTAGCAATGAAGGACAGGAATACATAAACAGAGGGTGTTGGAACACAATCACATCATATTCAAGGAGCAGAGAGTGCTCATACGGCACATCGATAAAGAAGTCAGGATAGATGGCATAGAGATCGTGAATTTTGACATGCCCGAGCGACTCTATTTTCTTAACCATCATCTGATTGGCAATAGAGGTTTCTGGCTCTGGGTGCGCGTAGATAACCAATACTTTGGGCACTACTTTGTCTGTCGAGGGAGTATTACTCATTCCTTTGAAGCATTCCTTTTAAGGCTAAACGGTGGCAAGGCCACAAGAATTTAAGCAAAAGTTATTAATATGTTATTGGCATCATAACGCAAATTGCATTGTGATCGACTTTTATCTGGTTTCAGCCTACTATGCAGGCGTCTGTTCACCTCTAATTTCTATGCTATTTCTATGATTACTTTCTCTGATATTCAATTGCTACGCGGCGGTAAGCCCCTCCTCGACCAAGCATCTGCGACTCTTCACCCTGGCGACAAGATTGGCTTGGTGGGTAAGAACGGCTGTGGTAAATCGACGCTGTTCGCTTTAATTAAAGACGAGCTATCGATTGATGCTGGTTCATTCAGCAAACCTGCTCATTGGGAAATGGCGTGGGTTGCTCAAGAAACACCAGCGTTAGAAAGAACAGCAATTGAATACGTGATTGATGGTGACCGTGAATATCGTGACCTTGAAGATCAGCTGCAGAAAGCTGAAATAGCCGACAACGGCACACTCGTCGCAGAGATTCACGGCAAGATAGAAACCATTGGTGGTTACAGCATTAAGGCTCGCGCAGCCGAATTGCTAGACGGCCTAGGCTTTAGCCAAGAACAAATGACGTGGAACCTGACCCAATTCTCAGGTGGTTGGCGTATGCGTTTGAACCTAGCGCAAGCCCTACTGTGCCGCAGTGACTTACTGCTGCTCGATGAGCCAACCAACCACTTGGACTTAGATGCGGTAATGTGGCTAGAGCGTTGGCTACAAAGCTACCCAGGCACACTGATTCTTATCTCGCACGATAGAGACTTCTTAGACCCTATCGTCAACCGCATCGTGCACGTAGAAAACCAAAAGTTAAATGAGTACACAGGTAACTACTCATCGTTTGAGAATCAACGAGCGCAAAAGCTGATTCTGCAACAGGCGATGTACCAGAAACAGCAAAAGCAGATGTCTCACATGCAGAGCTACATCGACCGTTTCCGTTATAAAGCTTCAAAGGCTCGCCAAGCGCAAAGCCGTATTAAAGCGCTAGAGAAAATGGAACAAGTACTGCCAGCTCAGTTTGATAACCCATTCAGCTTTGAGTTCAGAGAGCCAGACGCGCTACCCAACCCAATCATGATGATGGATGAGGTCTCTGCAGGCTACGATGACAAATTAATCCTAGAGAAGATTCGCCTTAACCTTGTTCCGGGGAGCCGTATCGGTCTACTGGGTCGTAACGGCGCAGGTAAATCGACACTTATTAAGCTGCTTTCTGGCGAACTGAAACAGCAAGGTGGCGAGCTGAGCTACTCACAAGGCGTTAAGATTGGTTACTTCGCACAGCATCAACTAGAAACGCTGCACCCAGAAGAGACACCACTGCAACACATGATGCAGATTGCGCCTAAACACACCGAACAACAGCTGCGTGATTATCTAGGTAGCTTTGGCTTCCAAGGCGAGAAAGCACTGGATAAAGTGGCTCCTTTCTCAGGTGGTGAGAAAGCACGTTTAGTATTGGCGCTGCTGGTATGGCAAAAGCCGAACCTGTTGCTACTCGATGAACCAACAAACCACTTGGATCTCGATATGCGTCAGGCGCTGACATTCGCTCTACAAACATTTGAAGGCGCGATGGTTATCGTATCGCACGACCGTTACCTACTTCGTGCAACCACTGATGACCTGTACCTTGTACACGACCGCCAAGTGGCACCGTTTGACGGCGACCTGAACGATTACTACAAGTGGCTAACCGAACAGCAAAAAGTAGAACGCAAAGAAGCACAAGCGCAGGCTCCAGCGAAAGATGGCGCCAACAGTGCTGCTGCGAAAAAAGAGCAAAAGCGTAAAGAAGCGGAGTTCCGTAAGTTAACCGCACCAACCCGTAAAAAGCTGACTCAATTTGAAAAGCAGATGGATAAACTGACGCTTGCTCTTGAAGAAGCCGAGCAACAATTATCCGACACTTCACTGTATGAAGCTGAAAATAAGGCTAAACTGAATGAAGTACTCGCTCTACAAGCGAGTAGTAAGTCACAACTTGAAGAAGTTGAAATGGATTGGATGTCCACTCAAGAAGAGCTTGAGCAGATGGAACAGGATATGGATAGCTTATGAGCTCAAAGCACGCCCCAATATCACTAACACTGGAAAGACTATGGCAATTTAGCCTTCAGTATTACAGTGTGCGCGGTGTTAAAGATGCGTGCTTAGCTTTGCAAAACCAGTTCCACGGCAACGTCAATCTACTGCTGCTCCTCAAATGGCTCGATGAGCAGCACATGTCTTTTGCAGAAGAAGAGTGGCACAAAGTACAGCAGTGCCTAAGCCGCTCCGAAACCCTACTTCATAGTTATCGAGAGTTACGTAAACACCTTAAAGAGCATGTGGTCGACTCTCTCTACCGTGAAGCCTTACAGTTTGAACTGCAACTTGAGAAGCAGCAGCAATCCGATCTTGTCGACTGTATTAACTCGCTGCAACTATTCACCAATCAACAAGCGCCACTGGCTCTGCAATATTGTCGTCTACTCGGGGCAGAAAGCCTCTATGACGCATTTTCTGAACCCGCCCCTCAGCCTTAACTCGTTTTCTTTCTCTTTTGAGTTGTTCCGGTACAAGCTTACTCTCGTATTGATATTTCGGTGCACCTAGCAAAACGCGTACTCATAGCAAGCAGAGGCCAGCTCGTACAAGTTTGATAATATTCAATCAGTTACTCACAACATGTTTTTACATTGAGTCTCGGTGAAAGGCTTGCGCTTGCACCGAGAATCAACCAAGCTCAAATAAAAACGTGGGCGCATCGCAATACTTAATACTTTTCAAAGCCCATAAAAAGCACGGACTGTTTTATGACCATATTTACCGCAGCTGCTGGTTTATCTAACCCACACTTACAAACTTTAGTGCCAAGGTTTATCAGAAAGCAGGCGTTGTTCCATCCTACATGGCAAACCTTAGAAACGCCTGATGGGGACTTCCTAGACCTTGCTTGGAGTGAATCACCAGATAACGATGAACTGACAAGCAACAAACCTATCTTCATCCTATTCCACGGATTAGAGGGCAGCTTTGAGAGCCCTTATGCCAACGGGCTGATGAATGCGTTTGCGAAAGATGGTTGGTTGTCGGTGATGATGCACTTTAGAGGTTGTAGCGGTAAACCGAATCGCCTGGCTCGCGCTTACCATTCTGGCGAAGTTGAAGACGCTCGCTTTTTCCTAAGACACCTGCACGCACAGTTTCCCAACAACCCTAAGGTGGCGGTCGGCATCTCTTTAGGCGGAAACATGCTAGCAAATTATCTGGCTGAGTATTCAGACGATCCCCTGCTATCAGCAGCAACCATAGTGTCAGCCCCTTTTGATCTGGCTTGTTGCGCGAGTCGCATTGAGAAAGGCTTTTCTAAGCT
Source organism: Vibrio sp. Isolate22 (assembly GCF_022398115.1). Lineage (NCBI taxonomy): Bacteria > Pseudomonadati > Pseudomonadota > Gammaproteobacteria > Vibrionales > Vibrionaceae > Vibrio > Vibrio sp. Isolate22. Next base: position 10,490 of record NZ_JAKEUW010000009.1, read on the forward strand.
CTACAAGATGTACCTGCTCAGCTCTCTCAAATCAAACGCGCTAAAAAAGATTAACCTGCTGCAAGAGAAGCTCGACATCACCGCTGAGACAATCAAGAAGATTGATAAGTTGTATGAGTTTGATGAACGAATTACCGCGCCTCTGCACGGATTCAAGAACGCTCAAGACTATTACGCACAGTCCTCTGCTCTTCCTAAGCTCAATAAGATAAAGCTACCAACTCAGATCATCCACGCTAAAGACGATCCTTTCATGACTGATGATGTGATTCCTAAATTCGTGCTGCCAGATAACATCGATTATCGCTTGTTCCAGAAAGGGGGTCATGTGGGGTTCATTACTGGTAGTACGCTAAAACCAAGATTTTGGTTAGAAGAAGCGCTGCCTGCCTACTATGAAAGTATCCAAGGTTCAGCATAACGCTAAGCCTACTAAAGATATAAGTGAAACCTTGATAAGATAGCGCAGCCCCTAATTGGGGTTGTACTAAAAACATCACTAGACAAACTCATCAACATATCAATGAACATAAAAGAGAGAAGTATTTATGATCATCCCATGGAAAGACATCGAGCCTGATACGCTGGAAAACCTCATCAAAGAATTCGTACTGCGTGAGGGTACAGACTACGGCGACGTGGAGATCTCTCTACAAAACAAGATTGACCAAGTGAAACATCAATTAGCTTCTGGTGAGGCCAATATCGTGTTTTCCGAACTGCACGAAACCGTTGATATCCAACTCACAAAACGCTTCTAAGCTGCGCTTAACACAGAGCCGTGTTATAGTGGAAAACGATTGCTAACAAGTAAGTTACTCATAAGACAAGGGTTGTCATGTCCGCTAAACATCCAATTATTGCGGTGACGGGTTCTTCAGGAGCCGGCACCACCACTACCTCAGAAGCCTTCCGAAAAATGTTCAACATGATGGACGTGAAGGCCGCTTGGGTTGAAGGGGATAGTTTTCACCGCTTCACTCGACCAGAAATGGACGTGGAGATCCGCAAGGCACGTGAGCAAGGTAAGCACATCAGCTACTTTGGCCCACAAGCCAACGACTTCGCAGCATTAGAAGAGTTTTTCCGTAAGTACGGTAATGAAGGTACAGGTAAAGTACGTAGTTACCTACATACGTTCGATGAAGCTGTGCCTTATAATCAAATGCCAGGCACCTTCACGCCATGGCAAGATATCCCTGAAAATTCAGACGTGATGTTTTACGAAGGTCTACACGGTGGTGTGGTTGATGGTGACATTAATGTCTCTCAACACGTCGACCTGCTGATTGGCATGGTTCCTATCGTAAACCTAGAGTGGATTCAAAAGTTCGTTCGTGACACTCGCGATCGTGGCCACTCACGTGAAGCAGTAATGGACTCCATTGTTCGTTCAATGGATGATTACCTTAACTATATTACGCCGCAATTTTCGCGTACTCATATCAACTTTCAGCGTGTCCCAACCGTAGATACATCAAACCCACTTAACGCCAAAGGGATTCCAAGTTTAGATGAAAGCTTCGTTGTTATACGTTTGCGCGGCATCAAAAACGTCGATTTCCCGTATCTTTTGGCCATGATTGATGGTTCTTTCATGTCCCGTCATAACACCCTAGTGGTGCCAGGTGGCAAGATGAGTTTTGCTATGGAGCTCATTGTGAGGCCAATCCTACAACAACTCATCGAAACCGGGAAAATAGGTTAACAAAACGACATTCTGGCTGATTACTTTTCATACCGTGATCATGTGCACAATTTTGCGTAAAAAATCGTAGCTTGGTCACGATTAAAATCAAGAAATAGTACCTGAAAAAGGATACTATTCTTAAACGAAACACAAGATAGCTTGCAGCGCTCACCGAGTGCTCTTATCCTAAGAAGTCAATTCAGGCTTAGCTAAAATACGGAAAGCGGCAAGCATCCCCTGCAGAGGAAGTGAGATATTATGGTTCTAGGTAAACCTCAAACCGATCCAACATTAGAGTGGTTCCTTTCACACTGTCATATTCATAAGTACCCTTCAAAAAGTACTTTGATCCATGCTGGTGAAAAGGCAGAGACCTTGTACTACATCGTTAAAGGTTCTGTGGCAGTTCTTATTAAAGACGAAGAAGGTAAGGAAATGATTCTTTCTTACCTAAACCAAGGCGACTTCATCGGTGAGCTAGGCTTGTTCGAAGAAGACCAAGAGCGTACAGCTTGGGTTCGTGCTAAATCTCCTTGTGAAGTAGCTGAAATTTCTTTCAAGAAGTTCCGTCAACTTATCCAAGTGAACCCAGACATCCTAATGCGTCTTTCAGCGCAAATGGCAAGCCGCCTACAAGTAACTAGCCAAAAGGTTGGTGACTTAGCGTTCCTTGACGTTACAGGTCGTATCGCTCAAACGCTACTAAACCTAGCGAAACAGCCAGATGCAATGACTCACCCTGACGGCATGCAAATCAAGATCACTCGTCAAGAGATTGGCCAAATCGTTGGTTGTTCTCGTGAGACAGTAGGTCGTATCTTGAAGATGCTAGAAGAGCAGAACCTAATTTCTGCACACGGTAAGACTATCGTGGTATACGGCACTCGTTAATTTCGATTAACTGAGTCAAAAATATGAAAGCCACCAAATGCGAATTTGGTGGCTTTTTCTTTATTGAGAGAAGATACGAGATACGAGATACGAATGGAACACATGAGGCTCTCGCCTTGTAAACATTCTCGAAGCGAAGCGTATCCGAGTTTCTAGGACAAAACCCGTAATCGTATCTTTCGTTACCCGTTGGTGCTTTCGAAGATCTTGTCTGCCGATGCAGCAACAAAACCGGTATAAAGCTCACCATTGGCCATCGCATAGCGCTTAGCGAACTCATAGAAGCCACCAGGAATCATCTCATTGCCTTCCACAAATGCCACTGGCACTTTGTCTGCCATTGTTGATGATTGCTCTAATAACACCTCTGGAGAGCCTTTCACTTCACCACCAGATGCGTTAATCGTAAAGCCAGCATCACTTAGGTAGTCATTCACAGCCTGAACTTCATCAAACTTGTTCAGTTGATTGACACTAACCGTGAAGTGGTTAGCACCGTAACCGTGAGCCGCTAACCAAGAGGCGTATTCGCTCTCCTTCGCTAATAGTTGGAAATCAGCGAAGCTCAAATCCCAGAGGCGGCCACCAAATAGGAATTCATGTCCCTCTAGCTTACTTGCATCAACCTGCTCAACCAATTTGGCAACGATCTGCTGTAGTTCACTAGAACACTCTTCTACCTTCAACTCACTAATGAACACTTTCGGTTGTTTTGGATCGGGGTGTTCGTAGTGTTTAGCCACTAGCTTCTTACTTTCAAACAAGTAATCACCACACGCTTTGTAGCCTAGTTCTAGGAAAGGTTTAGCTAATGTTTCAATACCTAGAGGGGCAACATTAAAAGTACGCAGTGCAATGTGATCATTGATCAGCGCTTCATCTTCTTTTAGCAAGTGATGTACTTTCTCTGCCGACGGGCAAAGTCTATGAATGTAATCGTCCCATAGTGATTTAAAGAGTAGATCGGGCGTCATGGTGACTCCTTGTCAGAGGTTCTAGCAAGCTAGTGATTTGGATTAGAAAGGGAGAGACTGAGACACAAAGTCAGCAGCCATCAGCCTGTGACATACTTGTTCTATTATTATCTGCCGCCCAATTTTGATGCTGAGCGTGGGTAAAATAAGGAAGCGATACGCCGCTCCCTTATCTCATAACTATCGAATAAGCCTTAGCTTAATATCAATCTAAACTACAGCTCGATACCTGGGCTAAATGTGGCTGGCAGCTGAGTTTCACCACCTTCCATTGAAGCCATTGGGTAAGCACAGTAGTCCGCTGCGTAGTAAGCACTTGGACGTAAGTTGCCTGACGCACCCGGGCCACCAAATGGAGCATCACCACTTGCGCCTGTTAGCTGGCGGTTACGGTTAACAATACCCGCGCGGATATGGTCAACAAAGTATTCCCACTCAGCATCGTCGGTTGATACCAGGCCAGCAGACAGACCAAAGCGAGTGTCGTTAGCTAACTCAACCGCTTGCTCTAGCGATTGGTAACGAACCACTTGCAGCAATGGGCCGAAGTACTCTTCATCTGGTAGCTCAGCAATGTTGGTTGCATCGATAATGCCTGGAGAAACAAATGCTGCTTCGCCCGCTTTTGCCTCCACTAGGCTGATACCACCTAGAGATTGCAGGTTAGCTTGTGCCTCTAGAATAAACTTAGCGGCAGCTTCAGAAATTTGCGGCCCCATGAAAGGAGCTGGTTCAGCGAATGGCTGATCAACACGAATCTTTTGCGTCGCTGCGACCAGTTTATCGAGTAGCAGATCGCCCTTCTCGCCAACAGGAACATACAGGCGACGAGCACATGTACAACGTTGACCAGCACTGATGAACGCTGATTGAATAATGGTGTATACCGTTGCGTCTGCATCACCGTATTGGTCACTGATCACCATAGGGTTATTACCACCCATCTCTAGTGCCAGCATCTTGCCCGGTTGACCCGCGAATTGACGGTGAAGGATGTGACCCGTATTAGCACTACCCGTGAATAGCACACCATCAAGACCTTTAGCATCCGCTAATGCGATACCTGTCTCTTTAGCACCCTGCACTAGGTTGATTACACCAGCAGGAAGACCCGCTTCTTGCCATAGCTTCATCGCAAGTTCACCTGTCCAAGGTGTCTGCTCTGAAGGTTTGAATACCACAGTGTTACCCGCTAGCAATGCAGGAACAATATGACCATTAGGTAGGTGGCCCGGGAAGTTGTAAGGACCAAACACCGCCATCACGCCCAACGGACGGTGACGAAGTACAATTTGGTTACCCGCTGCTTCACGTGATGCTTCACCAGTACGGTCGTGGTAAGCACGAATAGAGATAGCGATCTTGCCCGCCATTGCGCCTGCTTCAGTGCGAGTTTCCCAAATAGGTTTGCCCGTCTCTTTTGCGATAATCTGTGCGATCTCTTCGCTATTCTCTTTTACCTTTTCCGCGAACTTCAACACGATCGCTTCACGCTCAGCAAAGCTCAGTTTTTTCCAAACTAGAAACGCTTCGCGAGCTGCTGTCACTGCAGATTCAACCTGTGCCGGTGTTGCACTATCACCCTGCCACACTACTTCGTTGTTGTATGGGCTTACTGATGTCATGGCGTCACCTTGACCTGCCACCCATTGTCCTGCTATCCACTGAGTCATACTTCTATCCTTAAAATCTTCGACAGATAATCGCCGCTCTTATTGAGCCAGCATGCGAACGAAATCGCCTTCTTTTACTTCAAGAGCGCTTGCTACTTCAGATGATAAAATCACTGTGTCGCTTGCTTGGTCATACGCACCTTTCGCGGCTACTGCACGGAAGTTTTCAAACGAGGTATTACCAATTAGGAAGTCTTTAGAGCTAGAGTGCTCTGCAATTTGAACCTGTGCTCGAACGGAGTGACGTACAGATTCGATGTTTCTTAAATCACACTCAACCGTTGGTCCCGCATCAAAGATGTCGACGTAACCACGATTAGTGAAACCTTCACGTTCCAGCAGTTTCAATGCTGGGCGAGTGTTGTCGTGCACTTGGCCAATCACCGCCTGAGCTTCTTCACTCAATAGGTTTACATAGATTGGCAGCTTCGGCATAAGATCCGCGATGAAGCCTTTCTTACCAATACCCGTTAGGTAATCGGCTAGTGTGAAATCAATCGAGAAGAAGTGCTCTTGCAACCATTTCCAGAATGGCGAGTTGCCTTCTGCATCTGATACACCACGCATCTCAGCAAAGATCGTTTTCGAGAAACGCTCTGGGTGCTCAGCCATCAGTAAAAAGCGACACTTAGACATCAGTCGACCGTTCAGGCCTTTGCGGTAATCAGGACGTAAGAACAGCGTACAAATTTCGCTGCAACCTGTGTAGTTATTACCAAACGTCAACAGTTTAACCACGTTATTCACTTTAAGGCGCTGTGAAGAGTGAACCACTTTACTGATGTGGTACGAGTAAAAAGGCACATCCCAGCCAATCGAAGCTTCGATACCTGTTGTACCAGCGACTTCGCCAGTTTCAGCGTCAAAGCCCACCATTAGGTAGCCTTCATCACCAGGTTCAGTCACGTCTGCTTTCGCAAAGCTGTATTCAGAGTGGGTAATTCGGTTAGTTAACAATTCTTCGTTAACCGGAAGAGATGTGAATCCATGACCTGATTCAACCGCACAGGTGTGCAGCGCATCGTAATCAGACAGTTTTATTGGGCGAACAACTAGCATCAATATTCCCTCCAGATGCAAAATAGGCCCAAAACCTGAAGCTTGGGCCTTTAGCAGTACGTCATGGGCTCGCTCTAGTGGCGATCATTCCTATGACGCCGCTCAGGCTAAACTAGCGTAGCGATTGCTTTGTCTAGTTTTGATAAGCCTTCTTCAATTTCTTGTTTAGTGATAACCAGTGATGGAGTAAAACGAACCACGTTTGCACCCGCAACCAGTACCATCAGACCTTGCTCGCCTGCTGCTACCAATACGTCGCGCGCACGTCCTTGCCATTCGTCATTTAGTGCAGCACCTAACAGTAAGCCTTTACCACGAATCTCACTGAAAATTTGGTATTTATCGTTAATCTTAGTTAGACCATCACGGAATAGCGCTTCGCGCTCTTTCACGCCAGCCAGAGTTTCAGGTTGACTAACTACGTCAACTACAGCTTCTGCTACCGCACACGCCAGTGGGTTACCACCGTAAGTAGAACCATGCGTACCAACCTTAAGGTGTGTTGCCAGTTCAGATGTCGTTAGCATTGCGCCGATAGGGAAACCGCCACCTAGTGACTTCGCCGTGCTTAGGATGTCTGGTGTTACACCTAGACCTTGGTAAGCATAGAAATCACCAGTACGGCCGTTACCTGTTTGTACTTCATCAAAAATCAGCAGTGCATTGTGTTTGTCACACAGTTCACGAACCGTATTAACGAACTCAGCCGTTGGAGAAATGATACCGCCCTCGCCTTGCAGAGGTTCCATCATGATTGCACAAGTGCGATCAGAGATATGCGCTTCTAGAGCCGCAATATCGTTGTAAGGCAGGTGAGTTACATCGCCTGGTTTTGGACCGAAGCCATCAGAGTAAGCCTCTTGACCACCAACGGTTACAGTAAAGAAAGTACGACCGTGGAAACCTTGTTTGAATGCAATGATTTCAGATTTCTCAGGACCGTGAACATCTGCTGCCCAACGACGAGCTAGCTTAAGTGCTGCTTCATTCGCTTCTGCTCCAGAGTTCGCAAAGAATACTTTTTCTGCAAAACATACGTCAGTTAGCTTCTTCGCTAAACGCAGTGCAGGTTCGTTAGTCATTACATTACTTAGGTGCCAAATCTTGTTTGCTTGCTCAGTAACGGCATTCACCATTGCTGGGTGACAGTGACCCAAACAGCTCACAGCAATACCACCAGCAAAGTCGATATACTCTCGGCCTTGTTGGTCCCATACGCGTGCGCCTTCCCCTTTTACCGGGATCATTTCCATTGGGTTATAACAAGGCACCATCACCTCATTAAACAGACTACGTTCTACATTATTTTCCACTGTCATCGTACATTCCTTCTCGATACCGCAAGCTTCGCAAATAAGCGTAATGATTCATAAGTGAGACGAAAAAATTTTGTCTCGCTACAATCCCGCTGCAGCATTATATTTACATTTAATTAACGTTTTCAATAGTAGATTATTCTTTAGCCATCCCTCACAACCAGCTAAACCTCACTACCTATGACTATTTATGCATCAATCAACCTGTTTTATGAAGCTTTTTTTAAGTATACGCCTATCCTGCAAAGGCAAAGCCTTACGGGCACAGCGGTATATTGGGTTCAAAAGGAAATACGGCGAATAACTTTGCATAGGCTAAAAACTTAGCCTGATGAGGAAGAAATGTTATAAAAAGTGATCGGCGTCAGAAGGATCGAGCTCGGTAAAACTCGAATTAAAACGTATAACGAAGGAGTTCGCAGGTTAAGCTCACCTATTTAGGAGAGTAAAACGCCTGCTTTAAACACTTAACGTGCTAAAAAGTTAGCCAGAAGTTGGTGCCCTTGCTCTGTTTTAATCGATTCAGGGTGGAACTGAACCGCATCAATTGGCAAGGTTTTGTGTTGATAGCCCATGATCTCATCCATACTGCCATCTTCAAGCTCTGTCCAAGAAGTCAGTTCAAAGCAATCTGGTAGTGTGCCGTTTTTCACCACAAGGGAGTGATAACGCGTGACGGTTAGTGGGTTATTCAGCCCTTGGAAAACACTCTTATCATTGTGGCGTATCGGTGAGGTTTTACCGTGCATCACTTGTCTTGCTCTCACCACTTCACCGCCAAACACCTGAGCAATGGCTTGATGGCCAAGACACACACCTAAGATAGGTAGTTTGCCAACGAAGTGTTCTATGACTTGTAGAGAGATACCCGCATCATCCGGTGTACAAGGACCCGGGGAGATAACAAGGTGACTAGGATTCAGCGCTTCAATACCCGCAATATCAATTTCATCGTTGCGTACAACTTTTACAGTTACCCCTAACTCACAGAAATACTGATATAAGTTATAGGTAAAAGAGTCGTAGTTATCGATGATAAGTAACATGGGTGAAATCGTTTGCTAAATACTAAATGATTGGGAGATATAGGGGCGGTATTGTGCAATACCCATAGCGAAAGGCAAGTGGAAACTGCATTTCACCAATAATTAAGGCCAACCTAAGTTGACCTTAATTGTTTACAGATAACTGTCAATTACCCGCATTTGGTGACGTGTACTCACTTTCACCGTTAGCAGTAAAGCTGATTTGCTTACTACTTACGACGGCGCCACATCGCTAGGCCAAACAGTGACATTAACGCGCCAAAGCCAAACGAACCACCGACTTTTAGCTCAAGAACCGCAGGATCATGATCCGATGAGCGGAAGTGGTCTTGGTACTTAGGTAGGTCGCCTTTGTACTCTTCGTTGTAGTCAAACAACGTCGATTCACCACCATTGATATGCCAATCGGTCGCATCCACCACCATGTCTTTTAAGCTCTCGCTCACCAATAAGTGGTCTAACGCACCCACTTCATCGTTGTATGAGTAGCTCCAGCTGTCTGGGTGCTTCTGCGCGACCGTATTAACATAGCCGTAGTTCTTAGTAATCACCGCACCGTTATCACCAAACTGCTCAACGCCATTAATGTAAGTGTTACGCGCCGCTTTGATCTGCTTACCGTACTTCTCTTCAGAGTAATCTGTCAGCACCAGCATTGGATCTTCCATGCCATACGAGTTCATATCACCCAGAATCACTTTGTGACCTTCAATGCTATCGAGTGCTTCGCCCAGTGCAACCGCCGCTGCAACACGGAAGTTCTCACATGAGCCTTGCTTATCAGCATCTACGCCACCTTGACCGCCTTGCTCAATAGGTGCTGCATCTTCCCAACACTTAGAACCTTTCGATTTAAAGTGGTTAATCGCTACAGTCAGTTTCTCTTTGGTGCCCTTCACCTTAAAGGTTGGCGCCAATGAGTCACGTTGGTAGTTCTTACCATCTTCAATCACCTTACCTGAGTCGTCTAACACCTCTGGTGCTTGCTGGCTTGGCATCGCGATTACACGGCTGTCTTTAAGCTTAACCACCTTCTTACGGTAGATAACACCCGTAGTAATCACATCAGTGCCGATCGAGTCCATTTCGTCGGTAACGCCATCTTCATTAGAGTCGACAGCGACAAAGGTGTAACGGTCTTTCTTATGCTCAATACGATCATTCAGTTGATTCACAAGCTGTTGAATTGCCGAACCTTCACCAAAGCCATTGTTCTCAATTTCCATCAAGCCGATGATGTCAGCATCCAAGCGAAGAATCGCGTTTACAATCTTCTCTTGTTGTACTTCAAACTCAGTGATGGTGTTTGCACCACGGTTATTACCATGCTGGTTCGCATCACCGCCAAATGGAGAGTTGAAGTAGTTCAGTACATTAAAGGTCGCAATACGTAGGTCGCCTTCATCCATATCTGGTTTGTCGGTACGCGGGTCGTTGCGAACGAAGTTTTCAGCTGTGATCTGGTTAGTCGTAATCAGGCGGTATTCACCATAGCTGTAGGTCAACACGCCTTCTAGACCAACAATAGTGTCATCAATACGGATATAGTCTTCCGTTGAGCCATCTTGGTCGATGTCGGTACGACCAAAATCTGGGTAGAAAGGAACTTGTCCATCACCCGCTTTTTGGTCAGTCTCTACGAAAAGACGACGGTCAGCATTGTCTTCTGTTTGCTGTTTCGCTGCATCAGAACCCGCTGCAAAAAGTTGGTTTGGTTGCATGTTGATACGCTCATGCGCCAAAACCATGTTGTTACGACGACCAGCGTAGTCATAACCGAAGGTACGCGTTACACGCATATCAAGAGCTTCGGTTGTTTTCACCAACATGCCTTCGTAACGCTCAAGTGTCGCCGCGAAGTTCTCATCTGTATCTAATACTTCAATGGCTGTCGCGTCTGGCGCGTCCTGCTCGCCTTGCTTTAACCATTGATTGTTTTCAACTTTAAGCTGAGTGTGGCTGTAGTATTCTTGTACTTTACCTTTAACACACACCACATCGCCTGCAGCTAATTCAGAGCTAGATTGATTGGTATGAACAAATAGACCTTCAGAAGTGCTTGGGTTGAAATCATCCTCAAGGGCTTGCAGATAGAAACCTTTGGTGAGGCCGGTAGTGACCGCGCTTACCACCCCCTTTACGAAATACTCATCGTCGGTGATGTACGGGTAGCCATCTATGAACGGCGATGTTGCGCCCTCGCCTTGGATTTCTTGAATGGTGGTAAATACTGGAGCAGCGCCGTCTTGCGTACAAGCAAAGGCTTCTGGCAGCTCAACATTATCTAGAGAACCTAGACCTTCAATACTGTCCTTCGGTAGCGATACCCATTGTGAAGCATCAAACGTCGCCGATGGGGTTTGCTCAGCACGAACTAAGGTAACATCTTTACCCCAGTCGACATCGCCCATAACGCCAACCATGTCCAACACGCTTGAGTCTGCATTCAGGATAGCCAACGGGTCATCACCATTGTGATTAGCCAATGAAGCATTAAGAATGTCAGCGACCGCTTTAATCTCATCGCTTGCACTGCTATGCGCAACAACAAGTACCTCACCAGGCGCTAAAACGTGGCCATCTAACGGTAAAGTGGCGCCCCATGATCCGTTGCCATTCGCTGATTTAGCCAGTGAATAACCATCTAAATTAATGCTGCTGTCGCCGTTATTGGCGATCTCAACCGCTTTGTTGTAGCTGCCGCCTTCCACGTATTGTGAAATAAACAAATCAGCGTGCGCGCTTGTGGTTAACAAGCTGCCAATTGCCACTGCTAGCAATGAAGGTTTGTGTAAAAGAGCCATCCGTTTCACCTGAGTTCATCGATTTATAATTACTGCCATCTATGGGCAGTCATGTATTTTGTGGTAACTATCAGGTTTATTTATGAAAGGAATAAGTCAGTTGGCAAGAAAATGAGGAACTTATCACTTTGGAATCATCAATTGTTTGGCACGCAATATATTTCCAACACAAATAGAAATGAGTAGGAATTTATAAAACCAAAACTCATTTAATAAGATATTCTGCACAACATAGATGTTACAGATGTGTTAGTCATTAAATGCGTAAATCATCAATTCAAACAGCACGATTATTGGGAAGCCTTAGCTAGCGGGCACTAAAAAGCCCAAAGTAAACGTAGTCACTTTGGGCTCAGATTTTACAGCGGAAGGTGTTGAGTCACCCTATGGGCGAGTTACAAAACCTACTGCTTCGTATGCTTTCTTCAGCGTTACTGCTGCGCGCTCAGAAGCTTTTTCTGCGCCCGCTTTCATTACTGCGTCCATGTAGGCACGATCAGCACGGATACGGTGGTATTCCGCTTGAATCGGCTCAAGCATCTCAACAATCGCGGCACCCACATCTTTCTTGAATGGGCCGTACATTTCAACACCTTGGTACTGCGCTTCGATCTCTTCGAATGTTTTACCTGTTGCTGCCGAGTAAAGACCCATCAGGTTAGAGATACCCGCTTTGTTTTCCCAGTCATGAGCAATACGTGGTGGTGTTTCTGCATCCGTTTGCGCTTTGTTGATCTTCTTGATGATCGACTTAGGCTCTTCTAGCAGAGTAATCACGTTCTTACGGTTGTCGTCCGACTTAGACATCTTCTTCGTCGCATCTTGTAGGCTCATTACACGTGCATTCACTGTTGGGATGTACGGTTCTGGCACTTCGAAGATTGGTTGCTCTGGCGAGTAGATGTTGTTGAAGCGAGTTGCGATATCACGCGCTAACTCTAGGTGTTGTTTCTGGTCGCTACCTACTGGCACTTGGTGAGCACCGTAAAGCAGGATGTCTGCAGCCATCAACACTGGGTAATCAAACAGACCTACGTTTACGTCGTTTGAGTGACGTGCAGATTTGTCTTTAAACTGAGTCATACGGCTCAGTTCACCCATTTGTGTGTAACAGTTAAGAAGCCAACCAAGTTGAGCATGCTCAGGTACGTGAGACTGAACAAATAGCGTGCTCTTCTTTGGATCAACACCGACAGCAAGACAGATTGCTAGTGCGTCTAGAGTCGCTTCATGCAGTGCTTTCGGATCTTGGCGAACCGTAATTGCGTGAAGGTCTACCACACAGTATTGGCAATCGTAGTCATCTTGCATCTGTTGCCATTGACGTAGAGCACCCAAGTAGTTACCGATACTTAGTTCACCAGATGGTTGAACACCACTCAATACGATGGGCTTGCTCATGGTTTTAATTCCTTTGCTTATTCGCTAAGTCAATTGATGGCTTAGCTTCTTAACTTAAATATAGAAAAGCCGCACAGCTCTTTCTGCGCGGCTCATCCAGTGTACTCATTGATAAGTATTTTGCTAGTGGGTTAGCTAACTTTTGTCCGCTTTATGCAGAAACTAGAACGACATCGAGCAATTGCGCGACATTATCTGCCACATAGTCAGGGTTTGATGCTGAAATAGGCTCACCGTGGTTGTAGCCGTAAGTCAGGCCAAACGAGTGACACCCCGCGTTCTTTGCCGCTTTAATATCGTTGCTTGAGTCGCCAACCATTAGCATCTCTTCTGCTTTCACATTGTGCTTTTCTAGCAACCAGTTTAGCGCTACTGGGTTCGGTTTTTTCTCTGGGAAAGAGTCACCGCCAAGTACATCTACAAAGTACTTATCGATACCGTGTTGCGCTAGCACGTCTGGCACAAACTTCGATGGCTTGTTAGTTACCAATGCCATAGTAAAGCCCGCTTTGTGCAGCTCTGCCAGCGTCTCTTTTACTGATGGGTAAAGGTGGCTCAGCTTATGACCACCCTCCTCGTAGAAGTCATCAAACAAGATACGCGCTTTTTTCAGTAGCTCTGGCTCTAAGCTTGGGTCCACAGTTAGGTTGCGGCTTAATGAACGACCGATAAGCACGTCAGCACCGTTACCTACATAATCACGAACTTGTTCTTCACTCACTGAAGGGAAGCCTAGCTCCTGACAAGCTTGGTCAGCAGCTACTGCCAAATCAGGCACGCTGTCTAACAAGGTTCCATCCAAATCAAAGGCGATCAGTTTTATTGAGCTTAATGACATCTTACTTTCCTATTAATTATATTCGTCTCATGTGTTGAGCTATAAGACGTAAAAAAGGGGCTAATCAGCCCCCTTAATCTAAATTTTTTGATTTTAGGTCAACTGACCCTAGTTCTACTTTTATGCGTTTACTTTTGCAAGCTCTGCACGCATCTCATCAATCACTTCTTTGTAATCTGGTTGATTGAAGATAGCTGAGCCAGCAACGAACATATCTGCGCCCGCTTCTGCGATTTCACGAATATTATCAACCTTTACACCACCGTCGATCTCTAGGCGAATATCACGACCAGACTCGTCAATCAGCTTACGAACTGCGCGCAGCTTATCAAGCGTGTGAGGAATGAAAGATTGGCCGCCGAAACCTGGGTTCACAGACATCAATAGAATCATGTCTACTTTGTCCATGATGTAATCTAGGCAAGATAGTGGTGTTGCAGGGTTTAGAACCACGCCCGCTTTACAGCCGTGCTCTTTGATCAGCTGGAGAGTGCGATCGATGTGCTCTGATGCTTCTACGTGGAAGGTAATCATCGATGCGCCAGCTTTTGCAAACTCAGGCACGATGTTATCAACCGGCTTCACCATTAGGTGAACATCGATTGGAGCAGTAATACCGTAGTCACGTAGTGCTTTACAGATAGGCGCGCCAAAAGTCAGGTTAGGTACGTAGTGGTTATCCATCACATCAAAGTGCACAACGTCGGCACCGGCTGCGAGTACTTTTTCAACGTCTTCACCAAGACGAGCAAAATCTGCAGACAAAATTGATGGAGCGATTAGAAAATCTTTCATACCAAACCTCTTAAGAGTAAGTAAATTGCGAGTTCACCGCCTTGGTGGCACCTCATACGCATACAAGATTCAACCCCAAGACTATTTGGTGTGCAATTCTACCTAAGCACCTAGGCAGATCCTAGCAGTTCGAAAGATTAGTTTAAGAAAGTACCTGTTGGTCACTCAATTTGAGGGGATCGAGGTTATTCTGCTGCAGCGTGTTGCTGGTTTTTATCTTGATGGAACAGCGCCAATAGCTCATCCACTTTATTACGACCAGCACCATTACGACTGATGGTGCGTTTCACCTTCACCACGTTCAATTCTGCACCATGATACAAGCGACGCGTTAATGTCGTGTCGTGGTTAGAAATCAACACAGGGATGCCGCGTTCTGTCGCCGCTTTTTCAGCAACGTCAGCCAGTGCTGCTTGATCATCTAAGCTGAAGCCATTACCTGCGTAAGAGGTAAAGTTAGCGGTATTTGAGAGCGGTGCGTACGGAGGATCGCAGTAAACCACGCAACCTTTACGGGCACGGCTAAAAGTCTCATGGTATCCCTCACACACGAAGGTGGCCTTTTTCGCTTTTTCAGCAAAAAATTCCAGCTCAGCTTCTGGGAAGTAAGGCTTTTTGTAAGAACCAAACGGAACGTTAAAACCGCCTTTCTTGTTGTAGCGACACAGGCCATTGAAGCCAAATCGGTTCATGTACAAGAAAGCAAGTGAGCGATACATAACATTGTCAGTATCGTTGAACTGAGCTCGGATATCTAAGAAGGCTTCTTTGCGGTTGTTCTCAGGGCAGAACCAGCGCTTTGCTTCCGCAATGTAGGTCTCAGGGTCGGTTTTAAGTAGGTTGTACAGGTTGATAAGATCGGGATTGATATCAGCCAGCAGGTACTGTTCGTAGTCCGTGTTCAAAAACACAGAACCAGCACCAACAAATGGTTCTACCAATTTACGAGCAGGTGGCAGGTGACGTTGGATGTCTTCAACTAGGCCATATTTACCACCAGCCCATTTTAGAAAGGCACGCTGCTTTTTCATTTACTGCTCTATCTATCAACACAAAAATACGGCTGCGGAATGTAACATATTTTGAGACTAAGCTCAGGGTTATTTCGCACGTTCTATCTCTCGATGCACTTGATTCATCGATTTAGCCCAAGGTTCTAACTGTTGAAGTGGTTTCGAGAGTGTACTTACCGCATCTCGCGCCACCTGAATCGTCGGGTAATCTTGGTAAGTGATGATAAACCACTTGGTATCGCTACGCAGAGTTGGGTAAATACGAACCTTGTTCTCGAGGTCGTATTCTTCAATGAAAGATTGCACATCCTCCAGTGAAGTCATCGCACTCAGCTGTAAGGTGTACGCTCGCGGTGAGATAGCCTGTAGCTCCTCACGAGCAAACGAGAAGGTGATCTTCTTAGTCGGAGGCGTTGATTCGGTTAAGTCAGATTCTTCATCAGCTGGAGCAACCGCTTCAGCGTCAGCCTGTGAATTAGCCTCTACTTGAGTGTTCTCTTCAACCGCAGCATCAATCGCACTAGTATCGGCACTCTGAGCCTTATCATCCAGCAGAGCATCAACCACATCCGAAGTAATCACGACACGCTGTTGGTCTTGCTCAACCTCACCCACGCTAGCCGTCTCTTCCACCACAACCGGTGGCAAAGATGAACTGTCATCATCAGCGCCTTGATAACTGATGTCAGTTGACGTTGCAGTGTCTACAACTCCCTCAACACCACCTTGTTCTGAGCCACTGTCCACTTCAAAGGTTGGAATAGCAGTCTGCTCGATTGGTGCGATCAGAGATTGCGCTTTGTCATCCGGGGTCGGTTGGCTGAACATCCACCAATAACCACCACCAATTAACAACAGCAATAGGGCCACCACAATCGCGATATTGATTGGTGAGCCAATGATTGAGCGAATAATAATCCTTTTTTCCACTTTCAATTCTCCTAAAGCCATTAGCTCGCCAGGCAGAGGTTGCGCTTTGTTAAACGCACGTCGCACACGAGTTTCAGACTCATCATCCACATATCGAATCACTAGTGATTCAAAGAAATGTTCAGCTTCTGGTTGCGAAAGGTCATCGATCTCAAGATCGATAGGCTTGTGTTGTTGGCCGTAACTTAGACGTGTGAGTAAGGTGTCTAGGTGACCAATTTCTGAGAAAAGAACGATAATGATCGTCCATTGGGGATTAGCTTGAGCCTCCAGTACCAACATCCATAGTTCGGATACCAATAGCTCAGAGAGTCGGTGGGCATCATCGACAACGATAACCACACTACACGGCTCACCATCCAGCAACCTTGCTAGGCTATCAGATAAGGAGTCATGTTGATTAAATAGCGGATCAGAAACAATTTGGCTAAGAATAAGCGTGCGGCGTTGTTGGTCGTCTTGGCTTGGATGACAAAGCAGTAAACACTGATTTTTTTCTGTCGCCCACGCTTCGAGATAACGCTGTGCTAACCAAGAACGGCCGGAGCCAGGTTTACCAGCCACCGTTACTAGATTTGAACCAAAGTTAGTCAAAAGCTGTAAGCGCTCTAGCAGCTCAACTTGAGACTCTAACTCTAATACTCTTAATTCATGAGCCAAACTCATTGCGGATCCCTACTGATTAGATCGATCAGTAAAACGCTTCAGTTGCCTAGAGTTTAACTAGGCAACCTCACAACCAAATTTAAAGAGTACGGCAGAAATCAATCGCTTGTTTAATGATGTCCTGAGGCACATCAGCAACCACTTCAGCAGTACCAATACTTGTTGGCAATACCAGACGTAATTGACCAGACAGCACTTTCTTATCACGCATCATGTGTGTCATAAAGTCTTCAAAAGACATGCTTTCTGGCGTATGAACTGGCAGTTTCGCATTCTTGAGTATAGAAATAATTCGCTCAAGCTGCTGCTGAGTGATCAGTCCCTGTAACTGAGCCGTTTTCGCTGCCATTACAGTACCCGAAGACACAGCTTCACCATGTAGCCAATTACCATAGCCTAGTTCTGCTTCGATCGCATGACCAAATGTATGACCTAGGTTCAATAACGCTCTGATTCCTGACTCTTTTTCATCTAGAGCAACCACTTCAGCCTTAATTGCACAACAACGAGCAATTGCAGTAATCAGTGCTTGTTCATCAAGTTGATAAAGTTTCTCTAGATTCTGCTCCAACCAATCAAAGAAGGCTTCATCGTAAATGATGCCGTATTTGATGACTTCAGCAATGCCCGCTGCAAACTCACGCTCAGGAAGCGTTGATAAACAGTTGGTATCGATGATCACAGATTTTGGTTGGTAGAATGCACCGATCATGTTCTTACCAAGAGGATGGTTTACTGCGGTTTTGCCACCAACAGAAGAGTCCACTTGAGAAAGAAGCGTTGTCGGGATTTGAATGAAATCAATACCACGCTGGTAACAAGATGCAGCAAAACCGACCAAATCACCGATAACACCACCACCTAAAGCAATTACCACCACATCGCGGCTGTAATTTCCTTCAAGCATATAGCTCATCACTGAATTGAACGTTTCAAGCGTTTTGTATTGCTCACCATCAGGTAACTCTAGAAGAGATGTCTGACAGCCAACTTGATCCAGTAGAGATAGAATTTTATCAGCGTAAAGAGGCGCTACTGTCACATTACTGATAACAACAACTTTCTGCTTGCCTGATAAAAAAGAAAGGTACGCCGGGTCGTCAAATAACCCGGCGCCAATAGAGATAGGGTAGCTACGCTCAGCTAGATTGACCGTAATCCGTTCCATGGGTTTGCTCTCCGAAAAAATGAACTTAACGTTCTTCTAGCATTTTTACGATCTGGTTGGCTACCACTTTTGCACTTTGGTCGTCAGTACGAACTGTGTAGTCCGCCACTTCTTCGTATAGTGCGTTGCGAGATACAGCTAGATCTTCTAGCACATCACGCGGGTTGTCTGTTTGAAGTAGAGGGCGTTTCTTGTCGCGGTTTGTGCGAGCAAGTTGCTTTTCAATTGTTGTCTCTAGGTATACAACAATGCCTCGTGCAGATAGACGGTTACGGTTTTCTTTGCTCATCACTGAACCACCACCTGTCGCTAGAACAATACCTTGCTCTTCAGTCAGATCGTTGATTACAGATTCTTCGCGCTTACGGAAACCTTCTTCGCCCTCAACATCAAAAACCCATGCGATGTCTGCGCCAGTGCGCTCTTCAATCACAGTGTCAGAGTCTAGAAACTCCATATGAAGTTGGGAAGCTAGGTGTCTACCAATTGTACTTTTGCCGGCGCCCATTGGGCCAACAAGAAAAATATTGCGTTTCTCAGCCATGTTTTTAGCAGTAATTTACAACGTTAATTCAATGACATCGCCACAAGGTAGGTCAGTACAAGTACTGAAATTAAAAGGCCCGTGGCACCGATTCCTCACAGATAATTCGTGATAAGACCCGAAATTATCAAGGTTAGGTGCCACTAATGCAACTTTATTTTTAATCTAATTGTACGTTACTGAATCACAACTTTAGGTGTAACAAAGATAAGCAGTTCACTTTTACCCACATTTTCGTAGCTGCGACGGAACAATGCACCCAATAAAGGAAGGTCTCCCAACAGAGGAACTTTATCGACTGTACTACTGACACTGTGTTGAAATATTCCACCAAGAACAACGGTTTCACCATTATTAACAAGCACTTGCGTACCTATTCTTTGGGTATCTATCGCGACCGCTTCCCCCGTTCCAGTTTTCACCACTTGCCCAGGTCTATCTTGAGTCACACTCAAATCCAGAACCAAGCGATTGTCTGGTGTGATTTGAGGGGTAACTTTCAAACTCAACACAGCTTTCTTAAATGCGACGGACGTTGCACCACTCGAAGAGGACTCTAAGTAAGGAATTTCAGTACCTTGCTCAATGTAAGCCGGCTTTTTATTGGTGGTGATTAAGCGTGGGCTAGAGATGATCTCCGCCTTAGACTCTTGTTGCAGGGCTGATAGCTCCAGATCGAGCAGCGTATCTGAGCCAAGCTTGGCTACCTGAAACGCAATACTCGAGGCATTTGGCGATGTCGCCGCCAAATTCACGTTAAGGTAGTCATCAATAACACTACTGCTGCTATCGTCATAAGGTGTAATGGCTGATGGGTGGTTGCCTTCAATTGAACCACCAACAGTGAAGCTTCCGTTGGTCGATGAAACGCCCCAACGTACGCCGAGTTCATCAAGATTACCTTCGGTGACGGTAACTATGCGCGCCTCTATCTGTACTTGCTTCACCGGGATATCTAACGACTCAATAATGCCGCGGATCACCGCAATGTTCTCTTCCAACTCGCGAATCAACAAAGAGTTAGTACGTTCATCTATGGTAATTGAGCCGCGATCAGACAACATACTCACCGCCCCTTCACCGCCAATCATGTCAGCAATATCGGTGGCTTTGGCAAAGTTAATCTTGATGATTTCGGATTTAAGCTCCCCAAGCTCTTCCTCTAAACGGGATTTTTCGAGCGCTTGCTGTTCTCTCAGATCCAGTTCTGCTTTGGGAGCGACCAAGATAACGTTGCCATCAACGCGCTTATCCAAGCCCTTAACTTGCAAGATAATATCGAGAACTTGCTGCCAAGGAACCCCATCCAAACGTAGCGTCAGGTTACCCGCGACCGAGTCTGATACCACCAAGTTGAACTCATTGTAGTCAGCAATCAACTGAAGGACATTTCGAACTGGGATATCTTGGAAGTTAATCGATATCAGCTTACCTTCTTTTTCAAGTACGCTTTTCTCCGTCGCAACTTCTTCAATTGTAGGCTTACTGATCACCACCTCGATAAATCGCCCCTTGAGGTCATATTCGTATTGATAGTCACTGTTAATCGTTGCCAATAACCGAGTGCTTGGTGTCTCTTTGTATACTTCAATACCCTCAACCAGAGTCGCGAAATCTTTGACGTCCAGGAGGTAGAGCTTGTCATCATCCACTTCTGTATTGATAAGTTCGATGCTCAAGCCTTCTTGTGCTCGCTGAACATCAACGACCGCGCTACTGGTTGCTAGCTCAATGATAATGACAGCGTCTGTATCCTTGTTAACTCTAAAATCAATGTTCTCTAATTTATTAGACGAGCTCTCTGCGTAACCAAATACGCTAAAAACCAACATCACAGACACAGCAAAACCTTGTAGAGCTTTGCTCACTAATCCACTTATTCCTTTATTCATATTTACATCTCATATCCACATCATGTGACATTGGTTTATTTCAGAGCCAGCCTAACGTTGCGTTTATGCCAACAACCTAAGCCATCTGGAAGAGTTTCATTAATCAAAACGTACTGGCTCGTTACCTTCGTAATTCGGCCATTGTTTAAGCCGATAAACTGGCCTTTTTTCACATTGACGACATTGCCCTTAGGCGTTTGTACAAGCCCAAACACACTCGTTCCACTGCCCATCACACCTTTCAAGCGCAATTTACTCAGTGGGTATTTCTCTAACTTGCCACTGCGAGCACGGGCGCTGGGTTGCCAGCAATCTTTCTTCACCAAGGGCTGGTTTTGCACGTTCGCTTCTTTGGGTAACTCAAAGGGAGGACGAAAAGCACGTCGTTGATAGGTAGCGGCTGAGAACTCAGTCGCAGGAACAAGCTGCTCAACTTCTTTTTTCGCTTTGAGCTCAACCTGCACCACAAAGTCTTCTAATGAGTCTTGATTGGCTTTGCAGCCTGACAACATCAGCAGTAACAACGTTGAATAAAGCGCGCTATTGAGCCTCATCGTGGACCTCCGACTTAAACTGGTAGGTATAAGCTCGAACTCTAAAGTGAAGTGTGCTGCTTTCTTGGCTCACTCTCTGCCAGCTCACATCATCAAAGCTGATGATTCGTGGGAGCTTGGCGATAGCTGCAGAAAAATCACCAATCTCGTGGTAATCACCTGTCAGTTCGATGTTAAGAGGTAAGCGGTATAGGAAGGCTTTGTTCTGTTTTTCGCCCCAGTCGATTCGGGTAAAGGTTAGTGAGTTGTCTAAGCCAAGCTCATTGACTGATGCCAACATGCTCGCCAACTCCTTTTGCACAGGCAGCTGTTCTAACAGGTAATCATAGCGACTAGTTAGTTCATCTAGCTGCCCCTGAAGCTTAGGCAAAGCCGCAACCTTATTGGCTTTGATACGCAGTGTTGCTTTCAAGGTCTGCTCTTGCTGCTTCATTTGCTGTAGCTCATCATCCAAGGGTAGAATATAGAACCAGGTTCCCAGCCCTTGAATGAGCGCCACCAGCAATAGAATCACCAATAACTGAGGCAGCAGTGGCCACTCGGTGATCTCATCAATATCAAGCTCTTGCAGGCTCATCATGTTTTGAAAGCTAGCCATGGTTAGCCCCCTTACCCTTTCGATTTACAGTTGTGCTCTCTAATGACACAGGGCTGAACACGAAAGACACCTTGAAGGTCTGAAACTCTTTATTGAATCGCTTACGGTTATGGACAATAGAGTGCATCTCGACCCCTTTGAGGGATTCAGAGCGTTCTAAGTTATCCAGCATGGTGGCGAGACGAGCGGTACTGTCACTGATACCCGCCATCTCAATCTCTTGGCCGTTCATCTTTATCTTGTCGACATACACGCCCTCAGGAATCAGCTCCGGCATCAAGTTCATAAAGTCGGTGGTTTTATTGCGACCGAGCTGCAAAGATTCCACGACATCAAGTCGAGTCAAAATGGCTTTGTGCTCTTGCTCCGCGACTTTTAATGACTGAATCTGTCGGTCGAGCCCTGCAATGTATTGGTTGAGATAATTAAGACGAGCTTGCTGTTTAGCCTGTTGATCATGGAAATAGTTTCCGACTGCCCATTGCCCAGCCCCAGCCACAATCACGCCAAGGATAACTAAATGGATAAAACGCTTTCGGTGTTGAGCACGAATCTCATCTCGCCAAGGTAGCAGATTAATTTGATGCAACATGCTTCTCTCCCTGCCATTTAAGTCCGCTCATCGCCATACCCGCAGCAATACCAAAATGTTGCCAATCCATTTGCAGGCGGCGCTTCCTCGCGACCTTATTTTCAAACAGGGATAAAGGATTCAATGATTCACAGCTCAGCTGAAAATGGCGCTCAAGCTCTTCAGTCACCATTGGCGTACTGGCACCCTCGCCCATTAACCAAATACCTAAAATAGGTTGGTGAGCATTCACCGAGGAATAGAGCTGCAACTGACGTTTGAGCTTTTCAATCAAGTTAACGATAAATTGATGAGTGTCCTGAGCACTGCCAAACGCAGCCTCGATATCATTGGGATTCTCGATACTGCAAAGGTCTTGCGTACCAAAGGCGATGTCTTTATAGAAAGGGGCAGCACCCTGAGGAATGATGCCCAGCGAGGTTTGATCAACGCCAATGTCCACCAACAGCCAATTGCTTTTCTCTGGGTATAAGCGTGAGGCAAGCTGCCAAACATGAAGTAAGCCATGCGCCTGCGTATCAACGACAACAGGTTTAAAGCCAGCCTTGGTTAATGCTTCTGCTCGGCTATCAACCACTTCTTTGCGAGTGGCATAAACCTGATAACTGCTCGTCGAACCTTTACCAAATCGTTTGTCTTCCAGCTTCACAAAATCTAAACTCAGCTCCTCGATGGGAAAAGGAGATTGATGGGCGAAGGTTTGATAAATCGAAAACTCTTTCTCTCTGTCTTCGAGTTCACTCTCAATTTGCAGTACCTTGCTGATCACCGTGTTATCAGGTACCGAAATGGCGACATTACGACAGCCGAAAGGCAGCCCTTTCCTAAGTTCTTTGAGTTTCTTAACAGTTTTCTGATACTCCAAAGTATGGTTAGCTGTAAAAATGTCGTCCGAAATCGGCAGCTCTTTGTATCCCACTAGGGCATACAATTCCCCCACGGGTTTTAGCACCACAGCTTTGATGCTGTGGTGATTTATATCTATACCTGTAATTAATGATGAACCCATGTGACCTAGCTCCTGAAGTGCCAAGCATTTCGTTGATTATCTAGGGGTTGTGATTATTAGTTAAATAAGCGTTAATAAACGAAAGCTAATTTTTTAGCCTAGAGTACAAGGGTTTGCTGCTTATCAGCCTTAACTAATCAGGGATTATCCGGTGAAGTTCATAAAGCGATTATTCATATTTACATTGATTTGCATGATTCTTGGAGTCAGTACAATTTTTGGGTTTTATTACTACGTAAAACCAGAGTTGCCTGATGTTGCCACTTTGCGCGACGTAGAACTCCAAACTCCAATGCAGGTCTTCAGCCAAGACGGTAAGTTGATCTCCCAATTTGGTGAAAAACGTCGTATTCCAGTGACTTATGACGAGATCCCTCGCCACTTAGTTGAGGCTTTGATTGCTACCGAGGATAGCCGTTTCTACGAACACCCTGGTATTGACCCAATCGGCATTACTCGTGCAGCTATCGTAGTAGCGATGTCAGGTTCGGCAAAACAAGGTGCTAGTACCATTACTCAGCAGCTTGCGCGTAACTTCTTCTTATCTAATGAGAAAAAGATCATGCGTAAGATTAAAGAGATCTTCATTGCGATCCATATTGAGCAACTGCTGAGCAAAGAAGAGATCATGGAACTTTACGTTAACAAGATCTTCCTTGGTCACCGTTCGTATGGTTTTGGCGCAGCAGCACGAGTCTACTTTGGTAAAGATCTTCCGGATCTTACGCTGAGTGAGATCGCGACTCTGGCTGGTATGCCGAAAGCACCATCAACCATGAACCCTATCTACTCTATTGAACGTGCGACTAACCGTCGTAACGTTGTATTGCGTCGTATGCTCGACGAGAAATACATCACTCAAGCCGAGTTTGATGAAGCAAGCAATGAACAGCTTGTATCAAAGTACCACGGTGCAGAGATCGAACTGAGCGCACCATACGTGGCAGAAGTAGCTCGTGCTTGGATGGTTGAACGCTACGGTGAAGACGCATATACCTCTGGTATGAAGGTCTACACAACCGTTGATTCGAAGCTGCAAAAAGCGGCAAACCAAGCTGCGATTAAGAACCTACTTAGCTACGATGAGCGTCACGGCTACCGTGGTGCTGAAAAAGTACTTTGGCAAACCGCTCAATCGGCTTGGGACCACGACAAGATCGTTAAACACCTAAAGTCTCAACCAACTTATGGTGACCTAGTTCCTGCAGTCGTGACTGCTGTTGATTCGAAAAGCGCTAAAGTATGGGTGAAGAATCAAGGCGAAGGCACTATCGAATGGCAAGGTATGAATTGGGCGCGTAAGTTCCTAACAGACGACCGCCAAGGTCCGGCACCTTCTCAAGCAAAAGAGATTCTTGCTGTTGGTGAACAAGTTTGGGTACGTCATGACGCCATCACAGGTGACGAAGTCTCTGAGGAAGCAACAGAAGAGTCAGTAACAACAGAATCTGACACTCCAGTAGTTTGGCGCCTAAGCCAAGTGCCGAATGCGAACACTGCATTCGTAGCAATGAATCCAAACAACGGCGCTGTATTGTCGATGGTTGGTGGCTTTAACTTCGTACACAACAAATTCAACCGTGCGACGCAATCTATTCGTCAAGTGGGTTCTGGTATCAAGCCTTTCATTTACTCAGCTGCAATTGAGAAAGGTTTAACGCTAGCTTCTCTTATCAACGATGCGCCGATCAACCAATGGGATAAGAGCCAAGGTACGGCATGGCGACCAAAGAACTCGCCACCAACTTACGTCGGCCCTACCCGTTTACGTATTGGCTTAGCTCAATCGAAAAACGTAATGGCGGTACGTGTACTGCGTGAAGTTGGCTTAGATGACACTCGTAACTACCTAACTCGCTTTGGTTTTGATATCGATGAAGTGCCTCGTTCTGAAACTATTGCGCTAGGTGCTGGTAGTTTAACGCCAATGAAAGTAGCACAAGGTTACTCAGTATTCGCTAACGGTGGTTACTATGTTGAACCTTTCTACATCAGCCGCGTTGAGACTCCATTTGGCGAGACTGAGTTTGAAGCAACACCAAAAGTTGTCTGTAAAGAAGATTGCAAACAAACCATCACGACCGATCCAATGGCGGATGAGTTTGCCGAGCAAGATGTGGATGCGAAAGTGCAATACGCTCCTCAAGTTATCTCTGAGCAGAACGCATTCCTAGTTCGTGAAATGATGTACAGCAACATCTGGGGCGGCGGTGATTGGAGTGCAGGAACCGGTTGGAACGGTACAGGTTGGCGTGCTCAACCACTGAAACGTCGTGATATTGGCGGCAAAACAGGTACAACTAACGACTCGAAAGATACTTGGTACAGCGGCTATGGCCCAGGCATGGTTGCAACGGTATGGGTTGGTTTTGATAACCACAACCGTAACCTAGGTCGTACTAAAGCGAACTCTAACCTTGGTAAGAACCAGATTACTGGTGCGGAAGCTGGTGCTAAGACAGCAGAACCTGCATGGGTAGACTTCATGGGTACGGCATTGGCCGGTGTTCCAGCACAACGCAAAGAGATTCCAGAAAACATCGTTCGTGTTCGTATTGACCGTGATACTGGCTTACTGACCAACAAGTACGATAGCTCATCAATGTTTGAGTACTTCGAGAAAGGCACAGAGCCTACTGAGTACATCACTGAACGTTTCAATGATGATATCTACTCCACCTCTTCAGGTGAAACGGTAGAAGAGCTGTTCTAGGTAGTTCTTTGAACCTAGCAACATAAGCAAATAAAAAGGGTTGATATGAATTTATATCAACCCTTTTTTAATATCTGCTATACGGAGGTTAAGCTAAACGACCTTTTCCAACTGAGTGCGAATCGTCTCCGCCAGTTGCTCAAAGCGCCCTTTCAATGGAGAGCCCGGACGGTACGCAACCACAATACGACGCGAAGGCGTTGGGTTTACCGCAGGCACGTAGCACACACCATCTTTCTGCTTTTCTTTTGGTACTGATAATTGAGGTAGCAAGGTAATCCCCGCGCCTGCCGCGACCATGTTACGCAGCGTCTCTAGGCTGGTCGCTTTAAAGCGCTCATCGTCTTTTGCACCCGCAGCAAAACAGAACCCTAGGGCTTGGTCTCTTAAACAGTGACCATCACCAAGTGCTAAGACTGTCTGTCCGTTGAGTTGAAGCATATCTACCGTGTCCTGCTGAGCCCACTCATGGTCACATGGAACCGCGACACTTAATGGCTCGTCATACACATCAATCTCTTTGAACACCGCAGTTTCATCAACTGCAGCCAGTACCAAGCAGTCCAGCTTGCCATCTTCCAATTGGCTCACTAATTGATGAGTTTGCGCTTCATGCAGGTACAGCTCTAACTCGGGAAAGCTCTCTTTAAGATGAGGAACAATCTTAGGCAGAATGTAAGGACCCACGGTTGGAATGAAGCCAATATGCATTGGTCCTGTCATCGCTTCACCGTGACCACTCGCCATATCCTTAAAAGTCTTCACTTCGTTGAGAATACGCTTGGCTTGTTCAACAAGTTGTAACCCTGATTCTGTAAATATGACCTTCCTTGGACTACGCTCGGTTAACTGAAGTCCGATTTCATCTTCTAGTTTGCGTATTTGACCGCTTAGTGTTGGCTGACTGACAAAGCACGCTTCTGCCGCTTTACGGAAGTGTTTGTGCTCTGCGAGCGCCACCAAGTATTCAAAGTCACGAATGTTCATGATCAGTCTCTTACCTCAGGTTTAATAAGAACAAGGGTTTTCATAGCAACATTTAAAAGAAAAATGCTCTTGATAGAATTTACCTATCAAAACCATAACATCAAACGATTAGAGCTATCAAAGAATTTATCTAATAATGGGCTCAACAAAACGAAACAGAGCAGCGAAAAGCGTTAAGCTCTAATAGAACAAAATTAAAATATCATTTAAGGAAATCAATATGTTTGCATCTAAAGAAGGTCAATCAATCCCTCAAGTAACATTCCCAACTCGCCAAGGTGATGCATGGGTTAACGTAACGACTGAAGAGCTATTCAAAGACAAAACAGTTATCGTATTCAGCCTACCAGGCGCGTTTACGCCAACTTGTTCGTCAAGCCACCTTCCTCGTTACAACGAACTACATTCAGTGTTCAAAGAGAACGGTGTTGATGACATCCTTTGTGTTTCTGTAAACGATACGTTCGTAATGAACGCATGGAAAGCAGACCAAGAAGCAGAAAACATCACATTCATCCCAGATGGTAACGGTGATTTCACAGACGGCATGGGTATGCTAGTTGAGAAAAACGACATCGGCTTCGGCAAACGTTCATGGCGCTACAGCATGCTGGTTAAGAACGGCGTGGTAGAGAAAATGTTCATCGAAGAAGACGTACCAGGCGACCCGTTCAAGGTTTCTGATGCAGATACTATGCTGAACTACATTGCTCCAGAGCACAAAGAGCAAGAGTCAATCACAGTATTCACTAAGCCAGGCTGTCCTTTCTGTATGAAAGCGAAACAGAACCTAATCGACAAAGGTCTAAACTACGAAGAAGTAGTGCTAGGTAAAGACGCTACTACTGTAAGCCTACGTGCAATCTCTGGTCGCACAACGGTTCCTCAAGTATTCATCGGTGGTAAACACATCGGTGGTAGTGAAGAGCTAGAAGCTTTCCTAGGCTAATCACTGCCAAAAGGCTAACCCACTCACTTTGTGGGTTAGCTGACCCTATCGGGTTGAATCAAGCTTGTGACTCGCATTAACTACAGTCACAAGCTAAACCTAATAAAACAGAACCACAAAACTGACCCGCTATCCTGACTCACAAAAAACATCACATGAGTTGGAGGGGTTCGTTCACACTAAATTTAGCCATTGCGAGAAAATTATTATGAAACAAGTCAATGTAGATGTAGCAGTTATCGGGGGCGGTACGGCAGGTCTAGGATCATACCGCGCTGCAAAAGCACACACTGACAGTGTCGTGATGATTGAAGGCGGCCCTTACGGTACAACCTGTGCTCGTGTTGGTTGTATGCCATCTAAACTGCTTATTGCAGCTGCGGAAAGCGTACACCAAATCGAGAAAGCTCCGGCTTTTGGCGTTCACCCACAAGGCGATATCGTAATTAATGGTCGTGAAGTCATGGACCGAGTGAAGTTTGAACGAGACCGTTTTGTTGGTTTTGTTTTAGAAGGCGTAGATGAAATCCCAGAGCAAGATAAGATCTCTGGCTACGCAAAATTCTTAGACGACAACACACTTCAAGTTGATGACCACACAGTGATCACGGCAAAGCGTATTGTTATCGCAACCGGCTCTCGCCCTGCTTACCCTGCTGTTTGGAATGAGCTTGGCGACCGCCTAATCATTAACGATGACGTGTTCAGCTGGGATGATTTACCAGAATCAGTTGCCGTATTTGGCCCAGGTGTAATTGGTCTAGAACTTGGTCAGTCGCTACACCGCTTAGGTGTGAAGACCAAACTGTTCGGTCTGGGTGGTCAAGTTGGCCCAGTAACTGACCCAGAGATCATGGCTTACGCAGATATAGCTTTCAATGAAGAGTTCTATCTCGATGCCGACGTAAAAATCGAAAGCATGAAGCGTATTACCACTGAATCGGGTGAGCCACGTGTCGAAATCCAGTTCATCAATAAACAAGGTGAGCTAGAAACCAACATCGTTGAGTACGTGCTGGCTGCAACAGGTCGTCGTCCTAACACGGATAAACTTGGTCTAGAGAATACCTCTCTTGAGCTTGATGAGCGCGGTGTGCCAGTTGCAGACCACTACACACTACAGACATCGTTACCATCAATCTTTATTGCGGGCGATGCTAGCAACCAACTACCTCTGTTACATGAAGCAGCAGACCAAGCGCGCATTGCCGGTGACAACGCAGGCCGCTTCCCAGAGATTCGTGCAGGCCTACGCCGATCTAAAATCTCAGCGGTTTTCTCTGACCCGCAAATCGCGATGGTTGGTGAAACTTACAAAGAGATCACCACCCGCTTAGGTACATGTGGTTGTTTCGCAACGGGTGAAGTGTCTTTCGAGAACCAAGGCCGCTCACGAGTAATGCTACGCAACAAAGGTATTCTGCACGTTTACGGCGAGCAAGGTACAGGTCGCTTCCTTGGTGCTGAAATGATGGGACCAAACGCAGAACACTTGGCGCACTTATTAGCATGGGCACACCAAAACAAGATGACGGTTTCTGAAATGCTAGATATGCCGTTCTATCACCCAGTAATCGAAGAAGGTGTACGAACTGCACTACGTGACCTCAACGCGAAACTGCACTTAGGTCCAGAGATGGTGAAACACTGTCTAGACTGTGGCCCAGGCTGTTAATCTCGGTGGATTGAAACAGAACACATAGATTAGATACTAAAAAGGAAAGCCATTGGCTTTCCTTTTTGTTTTTGGCAACGAGTAAATAACAGATTCCCGACTACGCTCCTTCGTCGCTTTCGGGAATGACGTTGATTTAGTTAAGCAACTAAGCCAAAACTAATTCCGTCATTCCAGAACTAAGGGAAGAAGTATCTAGAGTCTCTGTCACACGTAAACAGAGATCCCCGACCACGCTCCTTCGTCACTATCGGGAATGACGTGGATTTAGTTAAGCAACTAAGTCCAAACTTAATCCGTCATTCCAGAACTGAGGGACGAAGTATCTGGAGTCTCTTGTCACACATAAACAGAGATTCCCGACTACGCTCCTTCGTCACTATCGGGAATGACGTTGATTTATTTAAACAACTAAACCAAAACTTAATCCGTCATTCCAGAACCGAGGGACGAGGTATCTGGAGTCTCTAAAAACCGTTACTTATCGCTAAATGCGAGAGAATTACTTCTCAGCTGCAATCACAGAGATCTCAACTAGTAGTGCTTCACGAGCCATGTCGCCAGTCACACATGCGCGAGCTGGAGCGTGACCTTCTGGAACCCATGCATCCCATACTGCGTTCATTTCTTGGAAGTCTTTCATGTCTTTCAAGTAAATCGTTGCTGACAGCATGTGCTCTTTGTCGCTGCCTGCTTGCTCAAGTAACGCTTCTACTTTATCCAGCATCGTCTGTGTTTGCTCTGTAATACCTTTTGTTGCATCCGCACAAACTTGGCCACATAGGTAGATAGTACCGTTGTGTTTAACAATACGGCTCATACGTTGCTTGGTTTCTTGGCGCTCAATCATCGATCTTCTCTCTCTATGTCACCGTGATCCAATATCTTGTGACGTGTTATTATCAGGGTAATAAGCATAACGCGAATCAAGCCCAAGATGACATGTCTTCATTGCAATAAAAATGAAAAAATCTTCAATAAACTCGGTCGTTGCCAACGCTGTATGAATCAACTCACGGTGTTGTCGATATTGAGTTGGGGAGTATGGTGGCTGTTTTTCAGGGAAGACCCAAAAACCATCAACGCCATCGCTTTGATGATGGCCGCTTTCGCATTCAGTGGCTTGCTATCGCTGCATTGGATAGTGAAGTTTGTGGTGCTGCCTTTGAGGAACAAAAAGCGTTAGCTGAGGTGTTTGTTGGATAGGCAATAATGATTAGATGATAGGTTCAATATTCCAATAATTGGTCACAACCATCGAGCGAGTATAATTTGCCAAATAGCAGATAGAAAAAAGCCCCAAAACCAATCGGTTTTGGGGCTTTCTTAGAAAATTCTAAGAAAAAGCAGTGGTACTTTAATAGACCGGGCTTTTCTTAGTTTGTTCCCAAAAAAGATCAGATTTTTGATCTTTTTTTTAGGGCCCATAAAATCAAGGTGTTATGCAACATTAACCTTAGCAATTATCTGCTCGACTAAGTTCACTTCCAACGCGACTTCATCACATGCATGTTGGCGAGGACACTGGTCACAATCTTTCAGTACCTTCTCAGGCAACAGAGATTTCGATGTTGGTAAGAAGTCATGCTTCATAAAGAACTCAGGTGTACGGGTCAGCACAAACACTTTCTTAATCGCCATTTGTCGTGCTTTCTCAACCAAGTGCTGAACAATCGCGGTGCCCTGCCCTTGACCTTGCCAACCGGCTTCAACGCCCAGTGAGCGGATTTCCGCTAAACCAGAGTCATAGACATAGAGTGATGCACAACCGGTTACTTCACCATGATGTTCTGCGACGGCGAATGAGCCAATATCACGCACCAGTTCATTTCGAGAGCGAGGCAGGTTTTCACCCATGTTCGCCCAGTAAGCGACCATACCTTCCAACGCTTCAATGTCAGTCAAACGAGCAGGACGAACCTTAACGATAGAGGTATCACGCTGCGCCAAACGCTTCTCAGCTTGGTCAACTGCGTAAGCCACTTGCTTCGGAGATACACCACCTAGCGCACTACGTTTCTCAAGACACGATTCAATGGTCAGGATGTCGTACACATCTTCTTCTATCACCTCAGAGAACTCTTTCATCTCTGCGATGGTTAATTCTTCTAGAGCGCAACCTTTCGCAATTGCTGCAACGACGGTTACACCGATAATATGGTGAGCTTCACGGAAAGGAATGCCTTTCGCTACTAGGTAATCAGCCAGTTCCGTAGAGTTTGCATAACCTTGCTTCGCCGCTTCAAGTGTACGCTCGCCGTTCACTTTGATGCCGTCAAAACACAGCGCCGCCATTTCCATACAGTCATTCCAAGTGTCTAAAGCGTCGAACAGACCTTCTTTATCTTCTTGCATGTCTTTGTTGTAAGCCAAAGGCAGTGCTTTCACTGTCATCATCATGCCAGCAAGTGAACCGTATACACGGCCCGTTTTACCACGGATAAGCTCTAGTGCGTCTGGGTTTTTCTTCTGTGGCATCAGAGATGAACCTGATGTCACGGTATCCGCTAACTCGATGAAGTTTGATTCACCAGAGTTGTAGAAAATCATATCTTCCGCAAGACGCGAGAGGTGAAGCATAGAGATAGAAGCGATAGACATCAGCTCCATCACATGGTCACGGTCTGATACTGAATCTAGAGAGTTGCGCGTTGCACGACGGAAACCTAAGTTGTGAGCTAACTCTTCACGGTCCATCGGGTAAGCGGTTCCAGCAAGGGCACCAGAACCCAGCGGACATGTATCTAGACGCTTAATCGCATCATTCAAACGCGAGTAATCGCGCTCAAACATTTCAACGTAAGCCAAACACCAGTGCGCAAACGTTACTGGCTGAGCACGTTGTAAGTGAGTGTAGCCAGGAAGTACAGTACCTTGATGCTGAGAAGCAACATTAACCATTTGACTCTGCAGGCGATCAAGCGCTAACAGTAGTTGGTTACCTTGCTGACGACACCATAGTTTCAGGTCTGTCGCCACTTGGTCATTACGAGAACGGCCAGTGTGAAGCTTTTTACCCAAATCACCGACTTTACCGATAAGTTGTTGCTCAACCCAGCTGTGAATGTCTTCTGCATCAGAACGTAGAATCTGTTCAGGATCTTCCATCACCTCAAGTTTTAGCTCATTCAACGCTAACTCAAGCTTCTGTTGCTCTTCTTCTGTTAATACGTTGACCGACAGTAGAGCTTTAGACCAGGCAATTGAGCCCACAATGTCTTGCTCAGCCAATCGGTAATCAAAACGAAGAGAATCGTTAAAATCTTTAAACCGCGTGTCTGCTGCTTGGGTAAATCTACCGCCCCATAATGCCATTGTGTATCTCCTAATTGCACAGTGCTCACTGTTTTTGCAAATGATAATTCTGATTAAGATTCAGTATTTTTCTGATGGTTTAAACTTACGGCAATTCAAAATGAAAATAAAGTATTAATTCATTTTTTTCACATATTTATTCACCAAAAAGATTCATCCATTGATTCTTTACAGCGTAGAGCGCGAATTATATGCCATCCCATAGTAAAAAACGAAGCTGATTTATTAGGCGATTAGAAAGTAAAAAGCCCACTCACTAATCAATAGTGAGTGGGCTTTGCATAATCATGTCTGTTTACTGGCCTTCAATATTTCAGTGAAGGCTAGCTTACTAACTCATTGTTAGCATTACTTTTGGCTATTCAGAGCACGGATACGGCTTGATAGCGAGTAAAGACGGATGAAGCCTTCAGCATGGCTTTGGTCGTAAACTTCATCTTCACCAAAGGTTGCAAACTCTTCTGAGTATAGGCTGTTGTCAGAACGCTTCTGAGTTACCGTTGCGTGGCCTTTGTAAAGCTTAACAACTACCTCACCGTTAACGTCTTGCGCTAGCTCTTCTGTTGCAGCAAGAATTGACTTACACAGTGGAGTGAACCAACGACCATCGTACACAAGGTGAGAAGCTTTAACACCTAGCTCTTCACGGAATTCAAATGCTGCTTTATCAAGAACCAGTTGCTCTACTGCACGCAGTGCTTCCATCATGATGGTGCCACCCGGAGTTTCGTAACAACCACGCGACTTCATACCAACAAGACGGTTCTCTACGATATCGATACGACCAACACCGTGCTTAGCACCCTTCTCGTTCAGGTAAACCAGTGCGTTGTATGGCGTCATTGTTTCACCATCAACGGCTACCACTTCACCTTTTTCAACTTTAAGCGTCACTGTTTCAGATTCGTTTGGTGCTTGCTCAGGATCTACCGTCCAAGCCCAGCAATCTTCGTTTGGCGCGTTCCATGTATCTTCTAGAACGCCACCTTCTGTAGAGATGTGCCATGCGTTTGCGTCACGAGAGTAAATCTTAGTCAGAGAAGCAGTACAAGGGATGTTACGCTCAGCTAGGTAATCCAAACACTCTTCACGGCTCACTAGATCCCATTCACGCCATGGTGCGATTACGTGTAGGTCTGGTGCTAGTGCAGCGAATGCACCTTCAAAACGAACTTGATCATTACCTTTACCCGTACAACCGTGACACAGTGCGTCTGCACCTACTTTACGCGCAACTTCAACCTGGGCTTTAGCAATGATTGGACGAGCCATTGAAGTACCTAGTAGGTATTTGCCTTCGTAGTAAGCACCGGTTTTTAGCGTAGGGAAGATGTAATCAGCAACCATCTCTTCTTTAAGGTCAGCGATGTAACACTCTGAAGCACCTGAAGCTTTTGCTTTCTCTTCAATGCCTTCTAACTCTTCAGCACCTTGGCCAACATCCGCGACAAACGCCACTACTTCACAGTCATAGTTCTCTTTTAACCATGGAATGATTACTGATGTGTCTAGACCGCCAGAGTAGGCTACTACAACTTTCTTTACGTTAACTTTGCTCATTTTCTTTCTCCTAGTTTCCATACTGCACATGGCGGTCAGCGTTGGAAATGACTTCATAATTATATGTTTATTTAATTTGTCTAAATTCTTTAAGTAGTGACTCGCTGTGAGACCTACTGAGGTAAAAACTGTGTTCCTATGCTTTTACCTGAAAACAGTTGTGTTAGCTTTTCTGGATATCGCCACGTTGCGACTTCGATTGGTCGTCCAAGGTCGTTAGCAGCTTCTAGTGCGGCTTGAACCTTCACGATCATGCCGTCTGTAATGACTTTACCTTCGATAAGGTCATCAGCTTGCTGCTGGTTAAGGCTTGGAATTAAGTGGCCTTTGCCATCTAGTACGCCACTTACATCAGAAAGCAGTACCAGTTCAGCATCAAGTGCACCAGCAACAGCAACCGCAGCTTGGTCAGCATTCACATTCATCAGTTGCCCTTGCTCAGTAAGACCAATTGAACTGATGATTGGCAGTGCGCCCGTA
The DNA here is from genome assembly GCF_022398115.1 of Vibrio sp. Isolate22. Lineage (NCBI taxonomy): Bacteria > Pseudomonadati > Pseudomonadota > Gammaproteobacteria > Vibrionales > Vibrionaceae > Vibrio > Vibrio sp. Isolate22. The sequence continues at coordinate 45,622 of NZ_JAKEUW010000009.1, forward strand.
TTCAGAATGGCTTGTAGAACAGTTGAATCACCCGGCTCAGCTTTGCCAACTGCGCCCAGTTCAGGGTTCAATTCGCTCACTTTGCATAAACCACCATCTGCTAGGCTCAAACCAACAGCATTAATACCGTCTTTAATCGCCTGACCTTGCAGTAATTTGTTCGCCGTGCCCGCTAGAGCGCCAGCAATAACAGGAATCTGATCATAAGGAGTAACGCGCAGACCTTCTTTCTTTACGGTCTCAAGGTTCAACTTATTCATCAAATCATCAACAAGGTAACCACCGCCGTGAACAATCACGATAGGTCGTTGTGCTTGTTGTTGGTAAGCAGAGATAGCACCAAATAACTTGCTAAGTGTTTCACCACAAGATAGCGCAGCGCCACCTAACTTTATGATTAATGGTTGATTATTAAGGCTCATATCTAGATTCCTTTACACTAACGCAGTTAATGGCGCAAAACCATAACGTAAATTTAAACACTGCATCGCTTGGCTAGATGCACCCTTCAATAAGTTATCAATCGCTGAAACAACGATGATGTGTTGACCTTGTACCTTCCAACCTAAATCGCAGAAAGGTGTCTGTTCTACATCTTGGATTCTTGGCAATGTCTCTTCGAGCAACCTTACGGCTGGCTTGCCTTGGTAAGCTTGTTCAAAGGCATCTTGTACCTGTTGTTCTGTCACGCCCTGAGCCAGCTTCATAGTGATGGTCGCTAAAATGCCGCGCTTAAAGTTTCCTAGATGCGGAGTAAAAATCACATCACATCCTAAATGTGCAGCCATTTCAGGTTGATGACGGTGGTTAAATACACCATAAGCTTGCAGGCTCACTTCACAGAAACTGTTGACCATGGTCGCCTTACGCCCTGCCCCACTGACACCACTGGTCGCGTTAATCACTGGCCACTGGTTCTCATCCAGCAACTTAGCTTCAACTAGAGGCTTAATCGCCAGTTGCGATGCCGTTGGGTAACAGCCTGCGACTGCAACAAACTGCGCTTCTTTTATTTCTTGTTCGTTCCATTCAGCTAAGCCGTAAGCCGCTTTATCTAGCCACTGTTCGTGTTGGTGTTCAAAGCCGTAAAACTCTTGGTAGAAGTTTTCACCTTTAACTCTAAAAGCACCCGATAGGTCGAATACTTGGCAATCATTCTCTAGAAAAATTGGTGCGAGGTCATGACTCACTTCATGTGCTGTCGCTAGGAAAATCACATCAGACTGTTTTGCCACTTCTTCTGGATTAGTCAGCGGCTGAACTGGCATATCAATCAAGCCCGCTAGCTTACCGTGTAGCGATGCAATAGGTTTACCTGCGTCTACACTATTGGCTGAGACATACAAACCTGATAGCGTGAGCTCAGGGTGTCTGTTTATCATTAGAGCCAGTTCTGCTCCTGTGTAGCCGCTTGCGCCAATGATCGTGGTTTTCAACATCTCAACACATCCATTTCTGAGGTAAGTTACATTTCAAAATTTGACTATTCATACTTAATTTTTAGCCTTATTTGATTTCTTATGCATTAAATATGATTTAATATGTGTTTTACCGACTTATAGTTTTCCTGTCAATAGTAGAAGTGAAGATATTATGCAATTACCGAGTTTCCTTGAGGTCTATAAAGGCCTAATTTCCACCGACTCTATTAGTTCTACGGATCCAAGCTGGGATCATGGCAACGAGAAAGTGATCGAAAAAATGGCTCAATGGTTTAAAGACCTGGGCTTTAGCGTAGAAGTCGTGGAAGTTGAGCCTGGCAAGCATAATATGATCGCTAAAATGGGCTCAGGTGAAGGCGGCTTATTATTGGCTGGGCACAGCGATACCGTTCCATTTGATGAAGGACGTTGGAATTTCGACCCTCACGCACTGACAGAACACAACAATCGCTTCTACGGATTAGGCACTGCCGACATGAAAGGTTTTTTCGCCTTTATCTATGAAGCTGTAAGAAAGATGGATTGGAGTAAACAGACCAAGCCACTATATGTATTGGCAACCTGTGATGAAGAGACCACCATGCTAGGTGCACGTCACTTCACTGAAAATGCACCGTTTAAACCGGATTACTGCATCATTGGTGAGCCAACTAGTCTAGTGCCGATTCGTGGTCATAAAGGCCATGTGGCGAATGCAGTGCGCGTAACCGGTAAATCAGGTCACTCTTCAGATCCAGCATTAGGCGTTAATGCCATCGAGATCATGCATGAAGTGCTGTTTGCTTTAATGCAGCTGCGCGACAAACTCATCAAAGAGTACCACCACCCGGGGTTCGCCATTCCAAGCCCAACACTAAACCTAGGTCATATTCATGGTGGTGACAGCGCTAACCGTATTTGTGGTTGTTGTGAGCTGCACTACGACGTACGTCCTCTGCCAGGTATCAGCTTAGACGGTTTAGATAACATGCTGCGCAGTGCGCTAAAAGAAGTAGAAGCGAAATGGCCGGGCAGAATTGAAATTACCCCCCTGCATGAACCTATCCCGGGCTACGAGTGTCAGCACGACCATCCATTTATCGGCGGCATGGAATCAGTGTGTGAAACTGAATCACAAACCGTGAATTACTGTACTGAAGCGCCTTTCCTACAAGAACTATGTCCAACCTTGGTATTAGGCCCAGGCTCGATTGACCAAGCCCACCAACCGGATGAATTCTTAAGCTTTGATTTCATCGACCCAACGATTGATATTTTAGGTAAATCAATCCGTAAATATTGTTTCTAGTTATTGCTACCTTTACGATACTTTTTTATAAAAGCCACCCGAAAAGGTGGCTTTTATTCTGTTATCCCAGCCAAAGCCTGATCTTGTAATTAAATTTCACTTTATTCCGAAGTCTTGGAAAATTTACTTCTCCCGCATTTCGAAAACTAATAATTGCAAACTTAGAATGCTTTATTTGACTAGATACAGCAGTTTTCGCTAGATTGTGTACTTAACAAGGAACAATGGATGTAATTTTTTTACGAGGCAGGATGACAATGAACGAGAAATACGCCGCTCTCAAGAGTAACGTAAGCATGCTGGGACGCTTGCTAGGTAACACAATCCAAGATGCACACGGTGACGTTATCTTAGAGAAAGTGGAAACTATCCGTAAACTTTCCAAATCCGCCCGCGCAGGCAACCAGGCTGACCGTGACAGCTTAGTTGAAGAAATCAAAAACCTGCCAAACGAACAACTGACCCCTGTTGCTCGTGCATTTAACCAATTTCTCAACCTCACTAACATGGCAGAGCAATACCACACTATCTCTCGCCACTGTGAAGAGCATGTTTGTGAACCAGACGTGCTGCAATCTCTATTTTCCAAATTAAGCCAGAACGACATCAGCAAGCTAGATGCGGCTCAAGCCGTTCGCGACCTAAACATTGAACTCGTTCTAACGGCACACCCAACAGAAATCACTCGTCGCACCATGATCAACAAGTTGGTAAAAATCAACGAGTGTCTGTCTAAATTAGAATTAAGCGACCTATCACAAAAAGAGCGCGCGAAGACCGAACGTCGCCTAGAGCAGTTGATCGCTCAAGGTTGGCACTCAGATGTGATTCGTCAGCAACGCCCTACGCCACTTGATGAAGCGAAATGGGGCTTTGCAGTAGTAGAAAACTCACTATGGGAAGCCGTTCCTGACTTCCTACGCGAAATGGATGGCCGACTAAAAGGCTACCTTGGCGAAGGCCTGCCAATTGATGCTCGCCCTGTTCACTTCTCATCTTGGATGGGCGGTGACCGCGATGGTAACCCATTCGTAACGCACACCATCACCAAAGAAGTACTGCGCCTATCTCGCTGGAAAGCGGCAGACCTTTACTTGGGTGACATTAACGAGCTGATTACCGAACTATCGATGACGAAGTGCAATGATACCGTTCGTGAACTAGCTGGTGATGAGCACGAAGCTTACCGTGCCATTCTGAAGAACCTACGTACTCTGTTGAACAACACACTAGAAGTACTCGATGCAAAGCTGCATGACACTGAAGTTCCAAAGAAAGAAACCCTACAGAACATCGACCAACTTTGGACACCACTGTACGCATGTTACCAATCGCTTCATGAATGTGGCATGGGCGTAATCGCAGACGGTTCTCTGCTTGATACCTTGCGCCGCCTAAAAGCGTTCGGTGTACATCTAGTTCGCCTCGATGTTCGTCAAGAAAGTACCCGTCACTCAGATGTACTGTCTGAACTGACTCGCTACCTAGGCATTGGCGATTACGACCAATGGAGCGAGCAAGACAAGATTGCTTTCTTAACCAATGAATTAAGCTCTAAGCGCCCGCTACTTCCTCGCGATTGGGAGCCATCTGAACAGGTTAAAGAGGTTTTAGACACCTGTAAGGTCATTGCTGCTCAACCTCGCGAAGCCTTCGGTGCTTACGTAATCTCAATGGCTCGTACTGCATCAGACGTACTGGCCGTTCATCTACTGCTACAAGAGTCTGGTTGTCCTTATCGCATGGACGTGTGTCCACTGTTCGAAACACTGGACGACTTGAACAACTCAGAAGCGGTGATGAAGCAGCTAATGAGTATCGACCTATATCGTGGCTTCATCCAAAACCATCAGATGGTGATGATCGGCTACTCAGACTCAGCAAAAGATGCTGGCGTAATGTCTGCGGGTTGGGCGCAGTATGATGCGATGGACAAGCTAGTTAAGGTTTGTGAAGAAGAAGGTATTGAGCTGACACTGTTCCACGGTCGTGGCGGTACGGTTGGTCGCGGTGGTGCGCCAGCACACGCTGCACTGCTTTCTCAGCCACCTAAGAGCTTGAAAGGCGGTTTACGTGTAACTGAGCAAGGTGAAATGATCCGCTTTAAGCTTGGCTTACCAGATGTTGCGGTAAACAGCTTCAACCTGTACGCAAGTGCAATCCTAGAAGCGAACCTTCTACCGCCACCAGAGCCAAAACAAGAGTGGCGCGACCTAATGGAGGTGCTGTCTCAAGTCTCTTGTGAGGCTTACCGTAACGTGGTTCGTGGAGAAGAGAAGTTTGTTCCTTACTTCCGTCAAGCAACACCAGAGCTAGAGCTAGGTAAACTGCCTCTAGGTTCTCGCCCAGCTAAACGTAACCCGAACGGCGGCGTAGAAAGCCTACGTGCAATCCCATGGATCTTCTCTTGGAGCCAAAACCGCTTGGTACTTCCTGCATGGTTAGGCGCAGGTGAAGCGATTCAATACTCAGTAGACCAAGGCCACCAAGCCCTACTGGAAGAAATGTGTCGTGAATGGCCATTCTTCTCTACTCGCCTGGGTATGTTGGAAATGGTGTACTCGAAGTGCAACATGGAGATCGCTAAGTACTACGACCAACGTCTTGTTGACGAAGAGCTATTGCCTCTGGGTGAGTTACTGCGTGAACAGCTGCAAAAAGACATAAAAACCGTGCTAAATGTAGAGAACAACGAGAACCTGATGCAGAGCGACCCTTGGGGGCTTGAGTCAATTCGCCTACGTAACATCTACGTAGAGCCATTGAACATGCTTCAAGCTGAGCTGTTGTACCGTACTCGTAAGAGCGAAACACCACCAGCAGAGTTAGAAGAAGCGCTAATGGTGACCATTGCAGGCATTGCTGCAGGCATGCGAAACACCGGTTAATTAGTGATTCATACCGCAAAATAGACAAAAGGTCGCCTAGTGCGACCTTTTTATTTCAAGAAAATGAACATAATGAGTTTTTTGTCAGTTTTTTGGGTTATTTTATCCATGTATTCTACTTTATGCTTATTATTTAGATATACTACTGCTCCACTGCGGAAACACTCAATAATCATAATCTGCAGTACTTTGACCAATAAACTGGTCGACCTAGGTGATAAACGGCTTTGTAAGGTGACATAACCAACCCATGAGTTGGTACAACTTAAACATAACCAATATAACGTGCCACTAGAAGCACACTTGATGTTTAAGTATTTGTTTACTGTTTACCATTTGGATTTCAGACATGTCATTACCACACGTAATTTTAACCGTTCTAAGTACACGCGACGCTACTGGTTACGATATCACAAAAGAATTCTCTGCAAGCATCGGTTACTTCTGGAAAGCTAGCCATCAACAAGTTTACCGCGAGCTAAATAAAATGGCTCAGAACGAACAGGTAACTTGCGTGCTTGAACCTCAAGAAGGCAAACCTGATCGTAAAGTTTACTCTATCACCGATGCTGGCCGTAGCGCTCTGGGTGAATGGTTTGAACAGCCAACTGCACACCCAACTGTTCGTGATGAGTTCTCAGCTAAGCTAATGGCTTGTGCTGTACAACCTTCTGACGCGTACCGTGTACAACTTTCTGAGCTTGTAGAAGAGTCTCGCAAACTGGTTTCTCACTACAAAGAAATCGAAGCAGCTTACTACGCAACGCCATCAACTCTAGACAAGCAAGCTCGCCTTGAGCGCCTAACACTTCGTCGTAACCTACTTATCCGTGAAGCATGGATTGTATGGGCTGAAGAAGTACTGCTTGAACTTGGTGCTATCGCTTAAGCTAGAAGCTAGAAGCTAGAAGCTAGAAGCTAGAAGCTAGAAGCTAGAAGCTAGAAGCTAGAAGCTAGAAAAGCAAAAGGCTTGAACTCTTAGAGTCCAAGCCTTTTTTGTATCTATAGGATTTGAATTTACAGCGATCTTTCTACTAGGGCTCAGGCTTTGCTTAAAGCGCAGCAACCTGTGGACGTACACCTAACGTATGGCACAGTGCATAAGTCATTTCTGCACGGTTTAGGGTGTAGAAGTGGAAGTCTTTTACCCCTTCACGGCTCAGAGTACGAACCATATCAATAGCTTGGCTAGCACCAACTAACTGGCGAGTCGTTGGGTCATCATCCAAGCCTTCAAATTGTTTCGCCATCCAGCCCGGTACTTTCACGTTGTTCATAGCTGCAAAGCGAGACGCTTGCTTAAAGTTAGAAACCGGTAAGATGCCCGGTACAATTTCAACATCAACGCCAGCCGCTACACAACGGTCACGGAAACGCAGGTAGCTTTCTACATCGAAGAAGAACTGGGTGATAGCTCGGTTAGCACCCGCATCGACTTTACGTTTTAGGTTGATAAGATCAGATTGAGCGCTTTTTGCTTCAGGGTGAACTTCAGGGAATGCCGCGACTGAAATATCAAAATCGTGGCGAGATTTCAGTAGCTCAACTAAGTCAGAAGCGTACATTTCTGGTGCACCACCGCCAGGGGGAATATCACCACGCAGCGCAACGATGCTCTCAATACCATTTGCCCAGTAATCGTCAGCAATTTGGATTAGCTCTTCACGGCTCGCATCAATACACGTTAGGTGCGGTGCAGCGACAAGGCCGGTTTGGTTTTTGATTTCTTTAATGATTGAGTGGGTACGGTCACGCTCACCTGAGTTTGCACCGTAGGTCACTGATACAAATTTTGGTTGTAGCGTTTTAAGACGGTGAACAGAATTCCACAGGGTCTCTTCCATCTTTTCACTGCTTGGTGGAAAAAACTCAAATGACACATTGATGTTGTCAGAAAGCTCAGCGATATTCTGATTTAAAGCGTCGATATGACTAGCGTGTGTGTATCCCATCTTACTCTCCCTGTGGCAAAAGCAACCACTAAAATCTCAAATCCTCAAACGACGTTTAGACGTCTATATGTCCACAGGATGTATTGAATACGATTTAATGTCAACAGATCCATTATGAATTTTTCTCAAGTAGATCGTGAGTAAAACTCAAGTCGTTAGATGGGTCGCAAAGCAGAAATAAGGAAGAAAAAAGGCTGAGAAACACATCGTGCTTTCAGCCTTATCTATCTTAGTGAATAGTATGCTATTTAAGTGTCATAGCAAATGATCTGAGTATTAGAACAAGCTCGACATTCGGTTCAAATCAGACTGAATTGCACCAGCCGTTACTTCACGTCCAGCACCTGGGCCACGAATAACCAATGGGTTATCTTTGTACCATTTACTCTCAATCGCAAAGATGTTGTCGCAAGGCAGCAAGTTCGCCAAAGCGTGCTCTTTCGATAACGCTTCAACACCTACCGTTGCTTTACCGTTCTTCTCTAAACGTGCGACGTAACGTAGAACCTTTTGTTGCGAATGCGCTTTCTCCAAACGCTCCGCCAGCTCTTCACTCAAAACAGAGGCTTTGTCAAAGAAGTCATCCACCGATAGGTCTTGCAACTCTTCAGGGACCAGTGATTCCACTTTTACGTTTTCAGGTTCAATATCTAAACCCGACTCACGAGCCAGAATCACCAACTTACGCATAACGTCTGAACCGTCGAGGTCGGCACGAGGGTCTGGTTCTGTTAGGCCTTGTTGCCATGCTAGATCCACCAACTCGCTGAACGGCACCGTGCCATCAAACTGCTGGAACAACCAAGACAGTGTTCCTGAGAAGATACCCGACAACGCAATAATGTCATCGCCACTTTCACGCAGGTCGCGTACCGTGTGGTTAATCGGTAAGCCCGCACCGACAGTCGCGTTGTATAACCAATGACGGCTGATCTTTGCAAATGCATCTTGTACCTGATGGTAATACTCGCTTGATGCTGAGCCAGCGACCTTGTTCGCCGAGATCAGATGAATCCCTTGCTGAGCAATCTGCAGATACTTTTCTGCAAGTGCTTGGCTCGCAGTCACATCGAGTACAACTGCTTCGTCGTACCCCTGAATAGAGCCTAAACGCTCTAGCCAGTTGTTACCATTGTTAGCAATCGCTTCATCATCAAAGCGCTCACCGACAGAGGTTGCATCAATGCCTTGGTCGTCGAACCAATAAGTTTGGCTATCAACCACAGCCACTAATTCGAAGTTCATTCCGCGGCGCTTTTCAAGTTCAGCCTTTTGCTCAGCAAACAGACTCAGCCAGCTTGAACCAATATTACCCTTACCACACAAGGCAATCGCAACACGCTTCTGAGCTTGGAATAGTTGAGAGTGAATGCCCTTCACTAGGCTTGATGTTTCGCTCTTACGAATCACCGCTACTAAGCTTAGGCCAGAGTTCGCTTCTGAGATAAACTCAACCGATGAACTCTTTAATTGCTGATAGAAACCGTAACAGTGGTTCGGGTTCTTCGTCACACCTGCACCAACGGCAGCAATCAGAGAGAAACCCTCTTTCAGCTTAATCTCAGCGTCAATTGCGTGATCTTGTAGATATTCCAGAGCACCACCGGCAATCTCTTCTGTGTAAGCAAGACGCAAACAGTGCTGATCCGGTTCTAGTTCATAAGCCAACGGCTCTAGTTGAGCACGCTTAAGCCCTTCAAGCACTTCACTTTCTAGACGGTCAAAATCGTGCCCGTGTCCAAAGGTCAGTTGCACGATAAGCACTTCATCCAGAGAAGTAATGATTTTTGCGCCGCGACCTGATGCCAAAACACGCTCAATCTGAGTTGAACCTGACTCTGGTTGATAGCTGCAACGTAAGCTAAGGTCCATCGCACTTTGCGCGACAGGCTGTAGCGTACGACTATGAAGTACAGGTGCGGCGAGACGAGCGAGCTCACTTGCTTCATCAAGGCGAAGCAGAGGCAGTAAGCACGCATCCGACACCAAGCGAGGGTCGGCACTGTATACGCCAGCTACGTCACTCCAAATCGTTACGCGATCCACTTCAGCCAAAGCGCCAATCACGGTTGCTGAATAGTCTGAGCCGTTACGACCAAGCAAGACCGTTTCACCATCGCTGTTTTGCGCCATAAAGCCGGTAATCACCACGCGGCAATGAGCATGTTGCGCTAACGCTTCTTTAATAAGAGGGTAAGAACGTGCACGATCCACCTCTGGTTGTGCACCCACTTCAGCACGCAAGAAAGCACGAGCATCTTGCGCGACGGCTTGTAAATCATGTTGGCACAACAAAGCAGCTAACAAACGTGAAGACCAAACCTCACCGTGACCTAGGACCTGTGCTTTTTGTGCTTCGCTTAGAGGGGCTGTTAGCTCACCCAAAGCGGTAAATTCTTGTTGGATAGTCGCCGTAAGCTGCTCTGCAGGTTCACCTTCAAGCAGTGCTTCAATCAGTTCAAGCTGGAACTGACGAAGGGTTTGTAGGCACTCATGAGCAATACGCCCATCTTTATCAAGCGCTTCTACAAACTCAATCAAACGGTTAGTGGTTTTGCCTGCTGCCGACACAACCACTAAGTCGGTTGCTGATGAATACTCTCTAAGAATGTTTACCACACGTAGGTAACACTCAGGGTCAGCTAAACTGCTACCACCAAATTTATGTAGCTGGCGAAAGGTTGCCATTATTAACCCTCCCCTTCAGCGATAAAGCGTTGTGTCTTTTCAAACGCCTGCTTAAGGTCATCAATCAGGTCTTCTGCATCTTCAAGGCCAACAGAAAGACGCAGTAACTGTTGAGAAACGCCCGCCTCTGCTAGCGCTTCTTCACCCATTGCACGGTGAGTCATCGACGCTGGGTGACAAATCAGGCTCTCTACACCGCCAAGTGATTCCGCTAAAGAGAACAACTCTAACTCGCCAACAAAATATTTGAGCGCCTCGAATGAACCTGCAAACTCAAAACTCAGCATTGAGCCAAAGCCTGACTGTTGCTTCTTAGCGATCTCATGACCGGGATGTTCAGGAAGGCTTGGGTGATAAATCGCACCGACAAGATCTTGCTGTTGCAACGCAGTCAGAATTTCACGCGAACTCTCTTCGTGGACACGCATACGCGCACCTAGCGTACGGATACCACGCAGCGTCATGTAGCTATCAAATGGAGTACCGGTCGCACCAATACAGTTGCCCCACCATGCTAGCTCTTCAGCGTGCTCTTCTGTCTTAGTGATCACCACACCACCAATAACGTCCGAGTGGCCGTTGATGTATTTGGTCGTTGAGTGGATAACAAAGTCAGCACCCAACTCTAAAGGCTTTTGGAACACAGGAGTCAAAAACGTGTTGTCGACAGCAACCAGCGCACCAATCTCTTTCGCTTTACGGCAGGTTTCTGCAATATCAACTACGCGAACCAACGGGTTTGATGGTGTCTCTAATAAGATCAACTTTGGCTTAAGTGCGATCGCCGCGTCCAATGCCTCTTGATCCGATTGATCAACAAACAGAACTTTGAAGTCACCTTTAAGAGAGCGAGTGTTAAACAGACGGTAAGTACCACCGTAGCAGTCATGTGGTGCAACGATCAGATCATCGCCACCTAAGAAAGCCGAAACCCATAAGTTCAGTGCCGAAGTACCACAGTTAGTAACTACCGCGCCTTTGCCCGACTCAAGCTCAAACAGTGCTGTTTCTAATAAACCGCGGTTTGGGTTACCAGAACGGGTGTAATCATACTTTGGCACTTCACCAAAAGCGGGAAACCCATAGTTAGTCGAAAGATAAATTGGTGGGACAACGGCATGGTGTTGCGTGTCTGACTCGATACCAGTACGTACTGCGATTGTTGCTGGCTTCCGGCTGCTCATAGGTGCTTCCTTACAAGTTTGCGTCTGAGAGTCACAGCTGCTTGTCGGCATTTTGCGGCTGTGTTAGATATATGTTATTCACTTTACTTTCATAAACGTGAGACGTCAACACTTCTAGACGTCTATATGTCTTTGCTTATGGCGGTAAATCCCGCTAAAATCACCACTATTAATTTAATCTAACAACTAAAGTGATGAAGGTACGCAATGGCCGACTGGAATGGTGAATACATAAGCCCATATGCTGAGCATGGAAAGAAAAGCGAACAAGTAAAGAAGATTACAGTTTCTATCCCTTTAAAAGTGCTAAAGGTTCTTACTGACGAGCGTACTCGCCGCCAGATCAACAACCTTCGCCATGCAACAAACAGTGAGCTACTGTGCGAAGCCTTTCTACATGCGTACACAGGCCAACCACTGCCAACGGATGAAGACCTTCGTAAAGACCGCCCAGATGATATTCCTGCAGAAGTGAAAAAGCTGATGACAGAGATGGGTATCGAGTTCGAAGCGTTTGACGAAGAATAACAATAACTCAGTCACTGCCTTCAATATTGAGTCGCTTTAGCTGAATGTTCACATTACTGATTCGTATTTTCAGTGTTCTGTGAATAAGAGACATAAAAAAACCGACTCCAGATGAGTCGGTTTTTTATTATTTTGTTTAGCTTCTATGCCATGTAGTTAGCAGGCATCTCAATACGTGCAACGCCAGATTCAACCGCCGCTTCTGCTACTGCTTTCGCTACGCGAGGAAGTAGACGTGGGTCCATAGGCTTAGGAATGATGTAACCCTTACCGAACTCAAGTGACGTCTCACCCGCTGCTTTTAGTACTTCCGCTGGTACTTCTTCTTTCGCTAGGTCACGAATCGCTTTTACTGCCGCTAGCTTCATTTCGTCATTGATTTCGCTTGCACGTACATCAAGTGCACCACGGAAAATGAATGGGAAACAAAGTACGTTGTTTACTTGGTTAGGGTAATCACTGCGACCCGTCCCCATAATAAGGTCAGAACGAACTTCGTGAGCAAGCTCTGGCTTGATCTCTGGATCTGGGTTTGAACATGCAAACACAACTGGCTTATCAGCCATCAGCGTTAGTGCTTCTGCTGGAAGCAGGTTAGGACCTGATACGCCCAAGAATAGGTCAGCACCTTCGATAACATCTTCAAGCGTGCGCTTATCTGTGTTGTTTGCGAACAGCTCTTTGTATTCGTTCAGATCATCACGACGAGTGTGGATCACACCTTTACGGTCTAGCATGTAAATCTTCTCACGCTGAGCGCCACACTTAATCAGTAGCTCCATACAAGCAACCGCTGCTGCACCAGCACCTAGACAAACGATCTTACACTCTTCAAGCTTCTTACCTTGAAGTTCGATCGCGTTCAGCATACCTGCTGCTGTTACGATCGCAGTCCCGTGTTGGTCATCGTGGAATACTGGTACATCACAACGCTCAATCAGGCGACGTTCAATCTCAAAACAGTCTGGTGCTTTGATGTCTTCTAGGTTAATACCGCCGAATGTATCTGCGATATTCGCAACCGTATCGACAAACTCATCGATTGTGCGGTGTTTTACTTCAATATCGATAGAATCTAAACCAGCGAAACGCTTAAACAGTAGCGCTTTACCTTCCATTACTGGTTTAGAAGCAATTGGACCAAGGTTACCTAGGCCAAGAATCGCTGTACCGTTAGAGATAACTGCAACCATGTTGCCTTTACCTGTGTACTTGTAAACGTTATCTACGTTCTGTGCGATCTCACGAACTGGCTCAGCCACGCCTGGGCTGTAAGCAAGTGCTAGGTCTTCTGCAGAGTTTGCAGGCTTCGTCAGCTCAATGGCAATTTTGCCTGGAACTGGGAACTCATGATAATCAAGAGCTTGCTGACGGAATTGTTCTTGAGGTGATAATTCTTGAGAGGATTGGTCTTGGCGGCTGTCTTCAGACATAGGTGTAGGTTCCTAGGATATTATTATTAGGGGGATCTTGTTCATGTTAATGGATGTACTTCAAAGTTCCTAGGTGGTAAAGGCCTCTGTCTCATTAAAAAACGAGATTTCACTACTAATAAGACCAGTGAGCAGTTGAAATTACTATCGCTTGTTGAACTTTCGAGCGGATTTGCAGTGATGAGTCATAAGCGAAGAATTACCCTTCAATATTGAGGTAAGCCGCTTAGTGCAGGAGAGAATAAAAGCTTGAGGTGAAAGTTGATGTTTTCTCGAATTTCAGGCAACAAAAAAGGACACCGAAGTGTCCTTTTTATGTCTAAATAGCGAGAATTACTTCTTGCTAGAAAGAGCACCGAAACGCTTGTTGAAGCGATCAACACGGCCGCCTGTATCTACGATACGTTGCTTACCAGTGTAGAACGGGTGACATTTGTCACATACGTCTAGGTGGATTGATTCTTTTGCTAGCGTTGAGTTGAACTCAAAAGTGTTGCCGCAAGAACAAGTAGCAGTAACTGCTTTGTATTCTGGGTGGATTCCAGCTTTCATGGGATAACCTCAAGTAGGCCGTGTCGCTATACGATTCTAAGCCGCACACCACACGTAGTTTAAAAAAGAAATAAAGACACCGCTCATCACTAAAGCGCGACGAAGCCATACCTTTAAGGCGCAGTATAGTAATGAATCTGTGAAGTAGGATCAACTGATTTGATACATTTTTCGCCAATATCGGCGTTATTTCCTTTGCTGGCTGTGATTCTTGGCTTGGCCCCAACCTCACCCGCTTCTCTGCCACATCACATTCAAACTGCTTCTCGAATTTAACCGCCTTATCCTTTAGACTGTTCGCTCTCGTCAATTCAGATAAAGCCGTCCCTTTATGCGTCCAATGATTGCCCGTGTGGCGCTGCCTGTCCCACTCGACAAGCAGTTCGATTACAAGATTCCAAGCCACCTATTTCCGATTATTGGTGGTCGAGTCTCTGTGCCTTTTGGACGACAAACCTTAACTGGGATTGTCACGGCTCTGGTTAACGAATCAGAATTCGAACTAGACAAGCTCAAACCAATTAAAGCATTGCTAGATAACCAGCCCGTTTGGCCGGACTCTGTCTACTCACTGTTAACCTGGTGCAGTCAGTTCTATCAGTACCCACTTGGCGAAACCTTTGCCAATGCCCTGCCCAGCGCTTTACGCAAAGGCAAAGCGGCAGACTTCGCAACTTTGGTTGAGTGGCAGCTAACGCCGTCAGGCAGAGATCAGTTAATGCAAGGCTTTGGTCGCGCGGTCAAGCAAGCCAAAGTCATGCACATGTTGGAGCACGGTGCTGTTCCTCATCAAGAGTTCATCGACCAAGAGGTAGGCAGCGCTGTTCTCAAAACACTGGAAGAGAAAGGTTGGATTGAATCGGTTGAGAAAAAGCCGAAACGACAGCCGTGGCCAGCCGACCTCGAAAACGACCAAGACAAACCTAAGCTCAACGAAGAGCAAGCCATCGCCATTGCAACGGTAAATAGTCAAAACAGCTTTGGTTGCTTCCTGTTAGAAGGTGTAACGGGTTCAGGCAAGACTGAGGTCTACCTCAATATGATTAAGCCAATTCTCGACCAAGGTAAACAAGCGTTAGTGCTAGTGCCTGAGATTGGCCTAACACCACAAACCATTAACCGCTTTAAGCGACGCTTTAACGTGCCTGTTGAGGTTATCCACTCAGGCCTAAACGATTCAGAGCGCCTGAATGCGTGGTTATCGGCTCGCGATAAAATTGCCGGCATTGTGATTGGTACTCGTTCAGCTCTGTTCACACCGTTTGCGGATCTGGGCATTATTATTGTCGATGAAGAACACGACGCCTCTTATAAGCAGCAAGATAGCCTGCGCTACCATGCTCGTGATGTGGCGATCATGCGTGCACACAAAGCGCAGATTCCAGTGGTATTAGGCTCTGCAACCCCTGCTTTCGAAACACTGCACAACGCGCAAATCGGTAAGTACAGCCACCTGACTCTGACCTCACGTGCCGGTGTCGCACTACCCACCACCAATAAAGTGTTGGATGTGAAAGGTGAATACCTAGAAAGTGGCTTGTCTGCATCATTGATCGCTGAGATGCAACGACACCTGAAATCTGGCAACCAAGTGATGCTGTTCCTCAACCGCCGGGGGTTTTCTCCGGCATTGATGTGTCACGATTGTGGTTGGACAGCCGAGTGTAAGCGCTGTGATGCCTACTACACCTATCACCAATACAGCAACGAGATGCGCTGCCACCATTGTGGCTCACAACAACATATTGTGCATAACTGCCAAGGCTGTGGATCAGCAAACTTGGTAACGGTCGGTGTAGGTACCGAACAATTGGAAGCGCAGCTTGGTCAGTTATTCCCCGAATACAAAACCATTCGTATTGACCGCGACAGCACTCGCCGTAAAGGCAGCCTAGAAAGCGCACTCGAATCGATTCGCAAAGGTGAATACCAGATTCTTATCGGCACCCAGATGTTAGCTAAAGGCCACCACTTCCCTGACGTGACACTCGTGGCGTTATTGGATGTCGATGGCTCTTTATACAGCAGTGACTTTCGAGCCTCTGAGCGCCTTGCTCAGCTATTTATTCAAGTGGCAGGGCGTGCAGGGCGTGCGAGTAAGCCTGGTGAGGTGATCTTACAAACCCATCACCCAGAGCACGGATTACTGCAAGCACTGCTGCACAAAGACTACAACCACTTTGCTCAAACGGCCTTAGCAGAGCGTAAACAAGCGATGTTGCCGCCTTATACCTTTATGACGCTGTTCAGAGCAGAAGCGAACGACACTCGCTTGGTGGAAGAGTTCTTACGTCAGGTTCGTCATACACTGGAGTCACACCCACTGTTTGACCAGTATTGCATGGTGTTAGGGCCAACCCCTGCGCCACTGGCGAAGCGAGCGGGTAAATCTCGCTGGCAATTGATTTTACAAACACAGACTCGCTCACTTATGCAGAAGCTATTAATGAGTGCGAAGCCGGCAATTAATATGTTACCTGCCGCGAAAAAAGTTCGTTGGTCGCTCGATATAGAGCCGCAAGACTTGAGCTAAACCCCTTCGGGTTAAAACTAATGATAAGTTTGTTCACAAATATTTCATATTTCTCGTGAGCAAGTTCACACGAGTCATGTGATTTTTGTTAATCTAGCCGTAACTTTACGCAGATGAAACGAATAAAATATTGCAATAAAAAAAGTGTTAGCAACACTTTCATAATATCTATTCGATTACATTTATTATTCACGCCTTAGATACTTAGGCAGCAAAGGAACTTAAAAGAGGGTTTAATTTATGGCGACAATGAAGGATGTTGCCCAGCTAGCAGGCGTCTCAACGGCTACCGTATCACGAGCTTTGATGAATCCTGAGAAAGTCTCAGTTTCGACTCGCAAACGAGTGGAAACAGCCGTACTTGAAGCTGGATACTCACCCAATACATTAGCTAGAAATTTACGTCGCAACGAATCAAAAACCATCATTACTATCGTTCCTGATATCTGTGACCCGTATTTCGCAGAAATCATTCGTGGTATCGAAGATGCTGCTGTCGAAAATGATTACCTCGTTCTGCTGGGTGACAGCGGCCAACAGAAAAAACGTGAGTCTTCGTTTGTTAATCTCGTCTTCACCAAACAAGCAGATGGCATGCTACTACTAGGCACCGATCACCCGTTTGATGTCAGCAAGTCTGAGCAAAAGAACCTACCTCCTATGGTAATGGCGTGTGAGTTCGCACCAGAGCTTGAACTTCCTACGGTACACATCGATAACCTGACCTCTGCATTCGAAGCCGTGAACTACCTTGCTCAATTGGGTCATAAGCGTATCGCTCAAATCTCAGGCCCAATGTCAGCAACCCTATGTAAGTTCCGTCAGCAAGGTTACCAACAAGCGCTGCGTCGTGCTGGCGTGTCAATGAACCCAGCCTACAGCACCATCGGTGATTTTACCTTCGAAGCGGGTGCTCAAGCGGTTCGTCAACTGTTAGCGCTACCAGAGCAGCCAACCGCTATTTTCTGTCACAACGATGCGATGGCAATTGGTGCGATTCAAGAAGCGAAGAAACTCGGTTTACGAGTGCCTCAAGATTTATCTGTTGTTGGCTTTGATGATATTCAATTCGCTCAGTACTGCGATCCACCGCTAACCACCATTTCTCAACCTCGTTATGAGATTGGACGCCAAGCGATGTTGATGATGCTAGACCTACTAAAAGGCAACGATGTGCAAGCAGGTTCGCGTCTGCTAGAAGCCAGCCTAGTGGTTCGAGGTAGTACTGCACCACCTCGAATGTAAGTCTTCGAAATACCCATATAAATCTGCGGCACATTTTGATGTGCCGCTTCCATTTCTACACTATTATCCTCGCGCAATCTGGATTACCATGAGAGCAGAATTACCAACTACTGAATTGTCTTGTGGCTAATAGAGATTATGTGAAGCGTGGTCGTGGCACGAAAAAACCGACCAAAAAACAAGCCCCTCGCCGTAAACCATGGCGTAGTGGTCTTTTGGCGATCCTCCTTGTTGGCGGGTTTGGTTACGGACTTTACCTATTGAGTAATGACCCAGAGCCACCAGCACCGGCTCCAGTAGTGAGCAAACCAAAGCCTAAGCCAAAACCAGCTAAAGTAATTCCGCCGCCTCCAGAAGAGAAGTGGGACTACGTTGAAACGCTGCCAAGTCGCGAAATTGAAGTGAAAGCCAAAGAGCAAGAGGTCTCGAAGATCCCTTACATCATGCAATGTGGCGCCTACAAAACTTCAGCTCAGGCAGAAGCACGTAAGTTGGATATCGCCTTCCAAGGTATCTCGAGTGAAATCCGTAAGAAAGATGGCAGCAGCTGGTACCGCGTGGTACTAGGACCATACAAACTTAAGCGTGATGCAGAGCGAGACCGCCACAAGCTGCAGCGTGCTAAAATCGAGCCTTGCGCAATCTGGAAAGACACCGAGTAATTCCAGTCAAGCAGTCGCAAAAAAGACAAATAACGAAAGCCTCCCATTGTGGAGGCTTTCTTTTATTCAACGCTTTTTCTATCTTCTCGTAAACTTACATCGATAAGTTGCGCGACATCACTTGTGATTCCTTGAATTATCCGAGCACCATCCTCATATACTTTTTATACCCAAAGATAAGAACATTAAGAGGCCCTACTCGTGACTACCATTGTATCTGTACGTCGTAATAATAAAGTCGTCATCGCGGGTGATGGACAAGTATCTCTAGGCAACACTGTAATGAAGGGCAATGCCCGTAAAGTGCGTCGCCTATACAATGACAAAGTACTGGCTGGTTTTGCTGGCGGTACCGCTGATGCTTTCACGCTATTCGAAAAATTTGAAAGCAAACTGCAAATGCACCAAGGCCACCTGACCAAAGCTGCCGTTGAGCTAGCGAAGGATTGGCGTAGTGACCGTGCTCTACGTAAATTAGAAGCACTACTAGCGGTAGCTGACGAAACCGCTTCACTGATCATCACAGGTAACGGTGATGTTGTTCAACCAGAGAACGACCTAATCGCTATCGGTTCAGGCGGTAACTTCGCTCAAGCAGCGGCTACGGCACTATTAGAAAATACTGATTTAGATGCACGTGAAATCGCAGAAAAGTCGCTGAATATTGCTGGCGATATCTGTGTGTTCACCAACCATCACCACACTGTTGAAGAGCTAGAAAGCACTGTTGAGCTGCCAAAGCCAGAATAACAAACGCTTCTACCCAAAACTTGTATCAACAGTGATTAAAGAATTAAGGAAAAACCATGTCTGAGATGACTCCTCGCGAAATTGTTCACGAACTCAATCGCCACATTATCGGCCAAGACAACGCTAAGCGTTCAGTGGCTATCGCACTACGTAACCGCTGGCGTCGTATGCAGCTTGAAGAGAGCTTGCGTGTTGAAGTATCACCGAAGAACATCCTGATGATCGGCCCAACTGGTGTTGGTAAAACAGAGATTGCTCGCCGCCTAGCGAAGCTAGCAAACGCACCGTTCATCAAAGTAGAAGCAACTAAGTTCACTGAAGTTGGCTACGTTGGTAAAGAAGTTGAGACCATCATCCGCGACCTAACGGATGTTGCGATCAAGATGACGCACCAACAAGCGATGGAAAAAGTAAAATACCGCGCTGAAGAACAAGCTGAAGAGCGCATCCTTGACGCCCTTCTGCCACCAGCACGCGATGCTTGGGGTCAGAACGAGCAATCAAGCGAAGATTCTACTTCTTCAAACACTCGCCAAATTTTCCGCAAGAAACTGCGTGAAGGTAAGCTAGACGACAAAGAGATCGAAGTCGATGTAGCAGCACCACAAATGGGCGTTGAAATCATGTCACCTCCAGGTATGGAAGAGATGACGAACCAGCTACAAGGCATGTTCCAAAACCTAGCTGGCGACACCAAGAAAAAGCGTAAGATGAAAATCAAAGACGCATTCAAAGCCCTAACTGAAGAAGAAGCCGCTAAGCTTGTGAACCAGGAAGAGCTGAAAGAGAACGCGATCTTCAACGCTGAAAACAACGGTATCGTATTCATCGATGAGATCGACAAAATCTGTAAGCGTGGTGACAGCTCAGGCCCAGACGTATCTCGTGAAGGTGTTCAACGTGATCTACTACCGCTTATCGAGGGCAGCACAGTATCGACTAAGCACGGTATGGTGAAAACGGACCACATCCTATTCATCACATCAGGTGCATTCCAAGTGGCTAAGCCATCAGACCTGATCCCAGAACTGCAAGGTCGTCTACCAATTCGTGTAGAACTTGAAGCGCTTTCAGCGAATGACTTCAAACGCATTCTAACTGAGCCAAAAGCATCTCTGACAGAGCAATACATTGCCCTAATGAAGACGGAAGATGTGAACATTGAGTTTACTGAAGACGGCATCAACCAGATCGCTGATGCAGCATGGCGCGTAAACGAAACCACTGAGAACATCGGTGCACGTCGTCTACACACTGTGATGGAGCGTTTGATGGATGAGATTTCATTCGATGCAACAGACAAAGCTGGCAGCACGCTAGTGATCGATGAAGCTTACGTGAACTCGAAGCTTGGTGAATTCGTTGAAGACGAAGACCTAAGCCGCTTCATCCTGTAGCACACGAAACTCCAACTTATTGCTCTATCTCAAAGAAATAGCAGCTAATAAGCGAATTCAAGGCCCACTTTCGAGTGGGCTTTTTATTACCTGAAAAATGGGCGTATACTCAAATCACCGCATGAAACCAATACTTACAATATAGGCGCCCTGCTAATCATGGTGTCCTTACAACGAAATAGACTTACGATGAAACAATCTCTTATGATTTGGCTTGATGCCGCACGACCAAAAACTCTGCCTCTCGCACTCGTCTCTATTCTTACAGGAAGTAGTTTAGCGTTCGCCAACGGTCAGTTCTCTTTATCGATCGCTCTGTTGGCCTTTTTAACCGCCACCCTATTACAGATTTTGTCGAACCTGGCGAATGACTACGGTGATGCAGTAAAAGGTACAGACAACGAAAACCGCTTAGGTCCAATGCGCGCCATGCAATCTGGTGCGGTGACGGCTCAAACCATGAAGCAAGCAATCATCCTCAACATCGTGTTTACCATGATTGCTGGACTGATTTTGATTTTCCATGCCTTAACCTCAATTGAAAGTATTCTGTCTTTCATCGCATTAGGCGTATTAGCCATTGTTGCTGCTATCGCTTACACCGTGGGTAATAAGCCTTATGGTTATATCGGCCTTGGCGACTTATCGGTATTTATCTTCTTTGGCTTATTAGGCGTTTCAGGTACTTACTTCCTACACACAGGTCATGTTGAACCAAGCCTCTTCCTTCCTGCATTAGGTTGTGGATTGATGGCGGTTGCAGTACTCAATATCAACAACATGCGTGATATCGAAAACGACAGTGAATGTGGTAAACGCACCATGGCGGTTCGCTTGGGGCAACGTAAAGCTAAGCAATACCATTTTGCTCTGCTTGGTTGTGCACTTGTCTCTTTCGCGATTTACCTACTGATTCAAGAAAAACCCGTTTGGATCAGCCTGCCGTTTTTACTCAGTATTATTATTGTCTACAAACATGGTAAAGCGGTTTGGGAAACAGAAAAACCCGCTCAAATTGCACCTATGATGCCTGTTATCGTGAAATGCTCGCTGGTCACTAACCTATTGTTTGCAGGGGTTGTCGTAGCTCAAACTCTATTGAGTTAATTGAGACTAATCATTGCAAAGGGATCAAGCACCGATATACTCAAAGTAAGCTCATTGTTCAAAAGGTATACTAATGGAATACAACACTTCAGCACTGTGCGACATATATTTGGATCAAGTTGATGTCGTGGAGCCAATGTTCAGCAACTTTGGTGGACGTGCCTCTTTCGCAGGACAGATCACGACATTAAAGTGCTTTGAAGACAACGCTTTGATTCGCTCGGTGCTAGAGCAAGACGGTCTAGGGCGTGTGTTGTTAATCGATGGTGGCGGCTCACTGCGTAAAGCACTGATTGATGCCGAGATGGCCCTACTTGCCGAAGACAATGAGTGGGAAGGTATTGTGGTGTATGGCTGCGTTCGCGAAGTCGATGAGCTGGAAGACATGAACCTAGGTATTCAAGCACTGGCTTCTATTCCTGTTGGAGCAAGCCAAGATGGTGTCGGTGAGCTAGATGTACCCGTTAACTTTGGCAGCGTAACCTTCTTACCGGAAGATTACCTCTACGCCGACAATACGGGCATTATTCTTTCAGCCGAACCTTTAGACGTTGAACTTGACCTTGATGCTGATGAAGAAGAAGTCGAGTAGTTCTATCTCTTCATAAGTCACTCACAATAACCAAGAACACAAACAGAAACGCCCGCTACTGAGTAGCGGGCGTTTTTTTAAATCTGAAGAGTGAATTACTCTACTTCATCCATTTTACCAAGAAGGTTACGGATGCGATCTTGCCATGCAGAGTGCTCTTCTTGCATCTGCTGAGTTTTTTGCTCTAGCTCTTGACGGCTTGCTTTAAGTTCACCAGCTTCTGTTGCTAGTGCTTGTTTCTCTTCTTTAAGCTCTTCCACTTCCATTTGAAGAAGTGC
Source organism: Vibrio sp. Isolate22 (assembly GCF_022398115.1). Lineage (NCBI taxonomy): Bacteria > Pseudomonadati > Pseudomonadota > Gammaproteobacteria > Vibrionales > Vibrionaceae > Vibrio > Vibrio sp. Isolate22. The sequence goes on from NZ_JAKEUW010000009.1 coordinate 68,141, forward strand.
AATCGTATCTACTGCTGTTTGAATTTTTGCTTCTAGTTGCTCTAGTACTTCAAAAGACATTCTGGCCTACCTTTAAGTTATCCATTTGATGGTGAAGGTTCACTCCACTTATTTCCCCATTCTACTCAGCAGAGCAAGGATAAACACTCAATATATTCGATATTTTGCGCCATTCGATGAAAAAAACAGCGCTTTTTACCGAATATTGACGTTAATTCTTACAGCCACACTCGCAAACCAATTATTTTGATGAATATTAGTGGTTTTTCACTGCTCATTGATCAAAAGCAATCTGCAAAAAGCAAAAAGGCAAACGTTTCCTTTTGGATATGGTAAAATCCGCCGCGAAATTTCTATTCCCCCTTTGAAAATTTTGGAGTCCGCATGAAACGCGATTTAGCAATGTCATTCTCTCGTGTCACAGAAGGTGCAGCACTGGCTGGTTACAAGTGGCTTGGCCGTGGCGATAAAAACGCTGCAGATGGCGCTGCTGTAGAAGTCATGCGTAGCCTACTAAACAAAACCGAAATCAGCGGTGAAATTGTTATTGGTGAAGGCGAAATCGATGATGCACCTATGCTATACATCGGTGAAAACGTAGGTGTGGGCGGCGACGCTGTCGACATCGCAGTTGACCCAATTGAAGGGACGCGCATGACAGCAATGGGCCAATCAAATGCATTGGCAGTATTGGCTGCAGGCGAAAAAGGCAGCTTCCTAAAAGCGCCTGATATGTACATGGAAAAATTAGTCGTTGGCCCTGGTGCTAAAGGCGCTATCGACTTAGCTCTACCGTTAAAAGAAAATCTAGTAAACATTGCTAAGGCTCTGGGTAAAACACTCGACACGCTAGTAGTAACCACACTGGCTAAGCCACGTCACGACCAAGTAATTGCAGAGATGCAAGCGATGGGCGTTCGTGTATTCGCAGTGCCAGACGGTGATGTAGCAGCATCTATCCTAACCTGTATGCCAGACAGCGAAGTTGACGTAATGTACTGCATCGGCGGCGCACCTGAAGGTGTAGTTTCTGCCGCAGTAATTCGCGCACTAGACGGTGACATGCATGGTCGTCTACTACCTCGTCACGAAGTGAAAGGCGATACAGAAGAGAACCGTAAACACGGTGAGCTTGAGCTAGAGCGTTGTGCTGAAATGGGCGTAACCGCTGGTATCGTGTTGAAGATGGAAGACATGGCGCGCAGCGACAACGTCGTATTCTCAGCAACGGGCATCACTAAGGGTGACCTGCTAGAAGGTATTTCTCGTCAAGGCAATATCGCTACAACAGAAACGCTACTTATCCGTGGCCGATGCCGTACGATTCGCCGCATCAAATCAATCCACTACCTAGAGCGTAAAGATCCAGAAGTGGTTGGTCACATCCTGTAATCCTCATATCGAGTGAAACAGAATATTCAAAGGCTGATACCAAGTATCAGCCTTTTGTTTTATTGCCCTGTCAGATTCTCACCCTTGCTATTGATAGGTCGGTAACTGTCAAAATAGTAAATGGTTTGCTTTATAAACACCTTGCCTCATAATAGTAAGGTTCATGAGGTAGGGATAGTATGAAAACAAGCGACAAAATCTTACAGACCATTAAGCGTCAAGGCGCAGTAACAGCCAAACAGCTGTCAGAAGAGTTTGGTATGACGACAATGGGTGCAAGGCAACATCTGCAAAGCCTGGAAGATGATGGCATTCTCGCGTTTCATGACGTCAAAGTGAAAGTCGGTCGTCCGACTCGTCACTGGTCTCTTACTCAGCACGGCCATAGTCAGTTTTCAGACCGTCATGGTGAACTTACGATTCAAGTCATTGATGCCGTAGAAAATCTATTCGGAAAAGAAGGCTTAGCTAAAGTCGCTGCCGAGCGTGAACAGCACACATTAAAACAGTATCAATCTGCCCTGTCTGATTGTGACAATCTAATCAGTAAGCTGGAAAAGCTCACCCAACTTCGTGAAGAAGAGGGCTATATGGCTGAACTGAAAGAACAAGACGATCACTACATCTTGATTGAAAACCACTGCCCTATTTGTAAGGCTGCGACTCGTTGCCCTAGCTTGTGTCAATCTGAGCTCAACGTATTCACCGAGCTACTAAAAGATGAGTGCCACGTCAGCCGAACTGAGCATATTATTGCTGGCGAACGACGCTGTACCTACACCTTAGTACCTGTCGCTACTGCTTAACGCTAAGTCATTGATCTTGTCTCAATATTGAGAAACCCAAAGATCGAACAAAATTCATACAGAAATCTTTCTTAAGCTTAAAGCATATGAAACATGCTTAATGCTAAGGAAGGAATGATGGCACATCCACAACCAGAGCAAAAACTGCCCCCTTTTGATGAACTGGTTCAGCTCGCTCAAAACGATCCTAAAGCATTCAACCAATTCAAACACGAGATGTGTGAGCAGATGATCTGTTCCGCTTCTGAAAGTATGCAGGGCAGACTTCGCGCTCAACAAAGCCATCTCGATTTAGTCGTCAGCCGTTGTAAAAACCCTCACCACGTCAATGTCGTGCTAATGCAAGAGCTACGCTGTCAGGTTTGCAAGTTCCAAGACGCACTCCAAGGGCGCTGTACCTTAGAAGAGCCTCAGCCTGAAAATGTGGTTCCATTCAGACCTAACACTGAACCCAAAATGTACTAGTTCAGACAGCTCCAGAAAGCAAAAAGGGAGCCTGATGCTCCCTTTATATTAACTGCTGAAAACTCTCATACTGGATCTTCACCGTAATCGTTGCGGCCTTCTGTGCCTTTTAACAAACCACATTCAATCAAAATCCATAAACCACACACTAATGCAGCTACCGTTGCCACCATGTGCATTGGTGATACAGAATCCACCGTTGTTGCAGCAGCAGGTGAAGCCAAGCGCCCTAGTACCAACGGAACATTCAATAGTAGCCAGTAGTTAGACTTGTTACGGTCATGCCAACGCTTGGCCGTTACCGCTAAGTCTGGAATCACCAGGAGCAACAAGAAGATTGGTAGCAGGATATAAGAGTACGCTGGAAACAGTACCGAAATACCAGAGGCAAAACCGGTGATCGCGACATAGTAGAAAATGTTCCACATCCAGTAAGTCTTACGACCAATTCTCCCTTTGAAAGAGAGCAGTAAATCTTTCATCGACATCTAAAAATACTCAAAAAATTAATACGCTACCAAAAAGTTAGCAGCTAAAGTTAGGGTCTGCTGACCTTTCGCGGTTAAATTTTGTTCGAGATAGAATCGTTTTAGGCGCGGCAAGAAGTATGTAGCTTAGTCACTCTAAGTAAATTCTTCTTAACAAAGCATAAAACGATTCTAGCCGAACCCTTCGGGCAGCCTTTGTGGTTCATTTCTACTGCGTTATCGGCTTCTCATGTAGGCTAGCTACACATCAAACCCTCTGCCTTGTAGAAATTTCCCACAAAACGCGGCAAAAATCAGCTCGAAAGAACAGCAGACCCTAGTTAATCACTTTCTTAAGCGAATCAGTTAATCACTTTCTGAAAACAACTTTTGTCCATATCGCGAATATTAACCGTTAGGCTTCGAACATGGCTCGCCTGTTCTTGTAAGATTTGCATTAACGAGCGTGACAATTCCCGTTTCTGTTCTTCGGTACGCCCGGAAAGTAACTCAAAGCTGATATGAATAAAGTCCACACTGTCTTCTTCATCACCGACTAGCCAGTTATGACAACGCAGAGAACGTGATTTCACAGACGGAACATCAAACAAGCCACAGTTTAATGTAACTTGATGAAGATCTTCTAGTAAACCTTGGATATTCACTCGCTCGTCCACTGAATTTGAGTACTCTAGAACTAGATTCGGCATTATTACTTCCTATTGTTAACGCAAACGTTTGTCCCTTAATACCAACTAACGATGAAAAAACCGAGAAGTTAGCTATTATTCTGTCTGTCGGATCACTGATATAAGGTCAGTATCTACTCTGACCAATCGATAAGATCCCATAAAGACATGACTACAATCATGATCTAACGCGTTTTATCTGTTATATTCTTACGAAGATTTTTTACATTAATTGATTAAATACGGAGATATTCCTATGCGTCGTCCTGTAGTGATGGGTAACTGGAAACTTAACGGTAGCAAAGCAATGGTAACTGAGCTGCTAACTGGTCTTAACGCTGAACTTGAAGGCGTTGAAGGTGTAGACGTAGCAGTAGCTCCACCAGCACTTTACATCGATCTAGCTGAGCGTCTAATCGCTGAAGGCGGTAACAAAATCATCCTAGGTGCTCAAAACACTGACCTAAACAACAGCGGTGCATTCACTGGCGACATGTCTCCAGAAATGCTGAAAGACTTCGGTGCGACTCACATCATCATCGGTCACTCTGAGCGTCGTGAATACCACAACGAATCAGACGAGTTCATCGCTAAGAAATTCAAATTCCTACAAGAGAACGGCCTGAAGCCAGTTTTCTGTATCGGTGAATCTGACGAGCAAAACGAAGCAGGCGAAACTGAAGCAGTATGTGCACGTCAAATCAACGCAGTTATCGACACTTACGGCGTTGAAGCTCTAAACGGCGCAATCATCGCTTACGAACCAATCTGGGCTATCGGTACTGGTAAAGCAGCAACAGCTGAAGATGCACAACGCATCCACGCTTCTATCCGTGCAATGATCGCTGAAAAAGACGCAGCAGTAGCTGAGCAAGTAATCATCCAATACGGTGGTTCTGTTAAGCCTGAAAACGCTGAAGCTTATTTCGCACAACCAGACATCGACGGTGCTCTAGTTGGCGGCGCAGCTCTAAACGCAGCTGGCTTCGCAGCTATCGCTAAAGCAGCAGCTAAAGCAAAAGCTTAATTTAGACATCACTGTTTAAATTGAATGAAAGGTCAACTTAGGTTGGCCTTTTTTATTGCTTGTCACTTATGAACCCAAGCAAGCAGATACAAAAAAACCGCTGATAAATCAGCGGTTTTTAAATTCTATAAGCTTACGCTCGGCGTGGCTTAGAACAACTCTTCAGCTACGCGGAACAGCTCAGAGCGGTCTGGGTTCTGCATGTTCTCGATACAGTCGATGATGTCGTGGTGAACAAGCTCTTCTTTCTCGATACCAACACAACGACCACCGTGACCTTCTTGAAGAAGGTGAACAGCGTAGTTACCCATGCGAGAAGCAAGTACACGGTCAAACGCAGTAGGACGACCACCACGTTGGATGTGACCAAGAACCGTTGCACGAGTTTCACGACCCGTTGCTGCTTCGATCTCTTTAGCCAGCTCGTTCGCATCCATCATTAGCTCAGTTAGAGCGATGATTGCGTGCTTCTTACCTTTAGCAATGCCATCTTGGATGTTGCCGATTAGCTGCTCTTTATCTAGACCAGTCTCAGGTGTGATGATGTACTCACAGCCACCTGCGATTGCTGACATAAGCGTAAGGTCACCACAGTGACGGCCCATGATTTCAACAATAGAAATACGTTGGTGAGAAGAAGACGTGTCACGTAGACGGTCGATAGAATCAATAACAGTGTTAAGCGCTGTTAGGTAACCGATTGTGTAGTCAGTACCAGCGATGTCGTTATCGATTGTGCCTGGAAGACCGATACATGGGTAACCCATTTCAGTCAGTTTCTTAGCACCCATGTAAGAACCGTCACCACCGATAACAACAAGTGCTTCGATACCGTGCTCTTTTAGGTTCTCGATACCTTTCTCACGAACAGCAACGTCTTTGAACTCAGGGAAACGTGCAGAGCCTAAGAAAGTACCACCACGGTTGATCACATCAGACACGCTTGAACGGTCAAGCTTTACGATACGGTTCTCAACAAGGCCTTGGTAGCCATCGTAAATACCGTAAACTTCAATGCCAAGTGATAACGCGGTACGAACTACGCCACGAACTGCTGCGTTCATGCCCGGAGCGTCACCACCACTGGTCAAAACACCGATCTTCTTAATCATGCTCACCCTCGATTTTTGGGAATCTATTATTCAATTCTTGTTCTTGCTGATTGTATATCAACAAGATTTTAAATCTATATTTGTGCGTTATGTTACATTTCCTCAACAGGAATAGCACTTAAATCGCGAAAAATTATGTAACATTTCTACTTCTGTAAGAGTATTACAGTTTTACTCAATAACTTTGTTGATTCACATCAGAATCAACATTAATTGTTACTAAGGTGGTTTTTGAATCACCAAAGAGTTTGCAATTTCTACTCACTCTAGTTCAAAAGCCATCCACTTACCATTTGCTGCCTAGTTTTCGTGCTCGTTACCACGAATGAAATTTTTGTTGCTTCTCTGGCCCAAACACCACCGAATACGGGTCTTGGTGAATTAATACATCAGCATCAGGGAACACTGAGATAAGCTTGGCCTCTACTTCGTCAGAAATGCGATGCGCTTCAATAAGTGGCATCTCATCTTCCAACTCTAAGTGCAATTGAATGAAGCGAATCGGACCAGAACGACGAGTTCTAAGCTGATGCACACCGAGTACCCCTTCCACACTCAACGATGTCTCTTTTATCTGCTTTAGTTCTTCATCAGGGAGCTTGTGATCAAGCAGAGATTGAATCGCCTCCATCGCCATTTGGTAAGCGCTATAAAGAATATAAATACCAATGCCTACCGCAAATACTGAGTCCGCCTGACCAATGCCAAACCAACTCAACCCTAGGGCCAGCATGATAGCCGCGTTCATATAAAGGTCAGATTGATAATGCAGTGAATCCGCAGCAATAGCCTGACTGCCCGTTTTCTTGACCACGTGTTTTTGGAATCGAACCAGACCAAACGTCATCACTATCGCGAACAAGCTGACGTAAATACCGATTTCCGGCGAGTTGAGCTCATGAGGTCTAAAGAAGCGCTCCACACCATTAAGAATGAGGAAACAGGCAGAGCCCGAAATAAACATCGCCTGTGCTAATGCAGCGAGTGATTCCGCCTTACCGTGACCAAAGGTATGTTCTTTGTCGGCAGGCTGAAGAGAATATCGAACCACCAATAAGTTAACGACCGAAGCGGCAATATCTAACATGGAATCGACCACGGAAGCCAACAGGCTCACCGAACCTGTCACCCACCACGCCGCGACTTTCACGATCAACAAAATAGTGGCAATGGTGGTCGCAGCCCAAGCGGCCAGCGTAACTAAACGTGCGTATTCTTGTTTCATAACTTGGCTATAAAGTGACTGATAGCACAAAGTATAACCTGCAAACAATCAATTGAATATGACAGCTAGGATGTAAGACATTCATTTTTAGGGATCAAAAAAGCGGCTCTCGGCCGCTTCTTTTTAAACACTTTCATTCAAGCTTGCTTTATCCAGCTTTGAATTACTTGTCTCTGTTCATGTGCTTTTCCATCTTTTCAGCACATTTCGCCATGCGCTCTTGCTGGATTTCTTTCAGTTGAGTTTTTTGCTCAGGCGTTAGCACGCTCATCATTTCGTGTTGCTTCTTAAGCATTGCTACGCGACGCTCAGTTTGCTTCTCAACCATTTGGCTTGCTAGATCATTTGCCGCTGCTTCATCGAAGTTGTCAGCTAGTACCAACGCTTGAACTTTCTCGTGGTGCGCTTTCATTTGCGCCATTTTGTCTGACTTGTTGCCCGCGTGTTTTGCTTTCATCTCAGCACGGTTCGCTTCACGCATCTCTTTTAACTGTTCTTTTTGTGCGTCAGTTAGGTCTAGTTGACGCATTACTTTCTTGTCGAAGCCACCACATTTACCGTGCATGCCTTTATGGTCGCCCTTGTCACCGCCGCCAAATGCATACGCACTTGCTGTACCTAACATAAGTGGAAGTGCCGCAGCTGCTAGTACAAGTTTCTTCGTCATTTTCATAATTGTTGCCTCAATTCGGTATAATAAGTCATGTATTGCGTCTGTATCTCAGCGCTTGAATATAGATTAGTCTTTCCCTCGTAAAGTGACGTTTAGAAAGCGTAAAGAATCGTAAAGAGTGAAAGCTGACGAATAATTAGCAGTATTATTAACCTGTAACTAACCGATTAAGGCTTTCCCATGGCGAACATTCTTCTTATTGATGACGACACTGAGCTAACGAGCTTACTTAAAGACATTCTTAGCTTTGAGGGCTTCACCGTTTCTGAAGCCAATGATGGCTACGCAGGGCTCGAAGCGATCAATGATGAGATCGATTTGATTCTTTTGGATGTAATGATGCCGCGCCTGAATGGCATGGAAACACTCAAAAAGCTAAGAGAACATTGGGAAACGCCTGTGTTGATGCTGACGGCGAAAGGGGAAGAGATCGACCGTGTTATCGGCCTGGAGCTTGGTGCGGATGATTACTTACCAAAGCCGTTTAGCGACCGCGAATTACTCGCACGTATTCGCGCCATCTTGCGCCGCACGCAAACCACGAGCACTCCAAAAGCCGCCAGCGATAGAATCCAATATCAAGACATTGAAGTATTCCCTGGCAAACAAGAAGCGTACTGCAATGGCGAGATCATCGACCTCACCACTACCGAGTTCGCTCTACTAAGCCACCTTATCCAAAACCCGGGGCAAGTGATCACCAAGGAAGCGTTAAGCCTAGATGTACTTGGCAAAAGGCTTGCAGCATTTGACCGTGCGATAGACATGCACATCTCTAACCTACGTAAGAAGATTCCAGAACGTAGCGATGGCAAATCACGCATCAAAACCTTGCGTGGTCGTGGCTACCTATTGGTAGAGGAGGATTAATGCGCATCCCTAAAATCACTAGCTTATATGGACGTATCTTTGCCATCTTTTGGTTCACCATGTTACTGGTGCTTTTATCCGTACTCTCACTACCACATCTAGACCCGCGAGTAGCACGTGATGTGCCCGCTGACCACCTCAGCAAATTAGAACGCATCGCCAAGGCTACAGAGCAACGCTACGCCAGAGAGCCTAACCTCGGCAAAATTGTCTTCCAACTTGAGGCGCCACGTAGCCGCAAAGATTCTCGTGCACGTATCTATCTGACCGATCTTGAGGGCGCAGTCCTAACCTCCAAAAGACATTCAGACTACAAACTTAAAGCGATTCGTAACTTCGTAACCTCAATTGATAACCCAGAAGTGCCAAAGCAGAAGCTTTACGGGCACTACATGGTTGCAGGCCCTGTACCAATCAAGCTGGCAGGTGAAGAGCTACTGATGTACGCCGGAGTAAAGTGGAATCAGCCACCGCCGTTCTTACTTCGACTATTTGATAGACCACTGCAGCTGCTGCTTGCCGTGATGCTAGCCAGTACCCCACTATTACTTTGGTTAGCTTGGGCACTCAGCCAGCCAGCTCGCCGACTTGAGCGTGCTGCACAACGAGTAGCGAAAGGCGAATTCGAGGTCGATCCAACCCTTGAAAAAGGCACATCAGAATTCAGACAAGCGGGTGAAAGCTTTAACCAAATGGTTGAGGCCGTAAACCAGATGATCTCAGGGCAACAGCGCTTGCTTTCTGATATCTCACACGAGCTGCGTTCTCCTTTAACACGGCTTCGTATGGCCAATGCACTGGCGATTCGTAAGCAAGGTGAGAGCCCAGAACTCGAGCGTATCGATACAGAAGCACAACGCTTGGAACAGATGATCAGTGAACTACTGACCCTCTCACGCATGCAGGTTGATAGCCACATTACTCGTGAAGTTCAGCCGATATCTAGCTTATGGGAAGAGATCTTAAAAGATGCACAATTTGAAGCAGAACAAATGGGTAAAGAGCTGACATTCTCAGAAATCCCTGATCGTTCAATTTCAGGCAATCCTAAGCTGCTGATGAGTGCCTTAGACAACATTACGCGCAACGCCATTTACTACGGTAAAGATCAAGTCGATGTGCAGTTCCACGTGGTGCAAGATCAGTTGACCATTTGCGTCAATGACAACGGTGATGGTGTGCCTGATGATGAACTCGATTCTATCTTCAGACCTTTCTACCGTGTTTCTACCGCTCGTGACCGTAATTCTGGTGGCACTGGGCTCGGGCTGACTATTACCGAGAGTGCGATTCGCCAACATAGCGGAACGATTACCGCGAGCCGCAGTAAACTCGGTGGATTACAGCTCGAAATTACTCTGCCTATCCTGCCACTGTAATACCCCCACAAAGATCACAGTTGATAATGATTGTCATTATCATTATGATAAATCCTCTAATTAAGGAGGATTTACTATGTCTCACATTTTCCCTGAACTGCCCTACGCCTACGATGCTCTAGAACCGTACATCGATGCAAAAACGATGGAAGTGCACTACAGCAAGCACCATAGAACCTATTACGATAAATTTGTCGCAGCGGTTTCTGGTAGCGAGCTTGAACAGCAATCTCTCACTGAAATCTTCGCTAATATTTCTCAACACAGCCCCGCCGTGCGCAACAATGGTGGCGGCTACTACAACCATATCTTGTATTGGAACTGTATGTCGCAAGACGGCGGTGGCGAACCAACTGGCGAGCTGAGTGAGGCGATTAAAAGCACATTTGGAGATTTTGCAGCATTCCAAGATCAGTTTGCTCAAGCGGCAATCAACACCTTCGGTTCAGGTTTTGCTTGGTTAGTAGTAGAAGAAGGACAACTGAAGATCATCTCAACCTCAAATCAAGACAATCCTTGGATGGATACGGTGGCCAGCAACGGTGAACCGATACTTGCGTTAGATGTGTGGGAGCATGCCTACTACATCAGCTATCAAAACCGCCGACCTGACTACATCAACGCTTGGTGGAACGTGGTCAACTGGAGTGCAGTATCAGAAAACTACGCGCAGGCACTCACCAACCAAGCCTAAGTGGATGGTGGTAAACTGTACTCACACAGCTTGCCACCGTATACTCTGGCTATCTTTGATTACTCTTGTGAACCCACATGTTTGATATCGCTCTATACGAACCAGAAATTGCACCCAATACGGGTAACATCATCCGCCTATGTGCTAACTGCGGCGCAAACCTGCACCTGATTGAGCCACTTGGCTTTGATTTTGAAGAGAAGAAAGTGCGTCGTGCTGGTTTGGATTATCACGACCTAGCGCGAGTGAAACGTCACAAGAACCTAGAAGCTTTTATTGAGTATCTAGAGAACGAACGTGAAGGTGACTACCGTATCTTTGCGTGTACCACCAAGACCACAGGTCACCACGTCGATGCCAAGTTCCAACAAGGCGATGTGTTGATGTTCGGCCCTGAGACACGCGGCCTACCTGCTGAGTTCATCGAGAGCATGCCGATGGAACAACGTATTCGTATTCCAATGATGCCAGACGCACGCAGCCTGAACCTATCCAATGCTGTAGCAATCATCGCGTTTGAAGCATGGCGACAAATGGGCTTCGAAGGCGCGGTATAACCAAACCCTCAAACACCTATTATCTGTCATCGCTAATAGACAATAAAAAAGGCTCTTACCATTATCTCTTTCTTACGAAGGATAAAGGTAAGAGCCTTTTCAGTTGTTGTCTTTCTATCTAAACAGCAGGATTAGTTTAAGCGGTTACGATCGTTGTCGTCGTCTTTCTTCTCAAACTCACCTTCAAAGGTGTTACCGCCTTTTGATTGGTCAAATGGGTCGCGGTTGAATGGATCATCTCCAAATGGACTCTGACCAAAGCCAGCTTGTCCACCAGCGTGGAAACCACCAGACATATTTTTAACCACCATTTTTTCCATCATTTTCTTAGCGATCATGGCTCTTGGTGCTGGCAACAATACCAACATACCCAGAGCGTCTGTCATAAAGCCTGGAGTCAGCAGCAATACGCCAGCCACTGCCAGCATCACGCCTTCAAGGATCTGCTGTGCCGGCATCTCGCCTTGCTGTAGTCGACCTTGAACGGACATCAGCGTTTGAATACCTTGGCTACGAACCAGCGATGCACCAACAAATGCCGTTATCAAAACCAATGCAATAGTTGGCCACAATCCTAAGAAGCCACCAACTTGGATAAATAGCCCAATCTCAATGATGGGTACGAAGATAAATAGTAATAATAAGATAGGAAACACACGCCCTCCTTTGTTGCTTTCAGTTTACGCTGAAAGGTCTACCAATCTCAAATTTATCCTGTAAATAAGCGTGTTTATTGACCCAAATTAACTTTGCAAAATATTGACTAAACAAAAGCGAAAAAGGTGATCAACTTACTATTTTTATGCGCTAGGTACAGTATCATGTGCCACATAAGTCAGGACGGATTTATCAGCCCAATATTCTAGCGAACGGAGTATTTGCACACAGAATAGGCTAATAACTAACTATATAATCAGAATTATTCTCTAAGGATCCTGTTATGGCTACTCTATCAGAAGCACAAGTTGATGCTCCTCAAGCTACTCGTCTCGAAGAAGATCTTTTAGGTCAACGTCATGTTCCGGCTGATGCTTACTACGGCATCCACACCCTACGCGCAGTTGAAAACTTCAACATCTCAAATGTAACGATCTCAGATGTACCTGAATTCGTTCGCGGTATGGTGATGACAAAAAAAGCAGCAGCTTTAGCAAACAAAGAGTTAGGTGTAATTCCTAGCGAAGTGGCTAAATACATCATCCAAGCTTGTGACCTAATTCTAGACACTGGCAAGTGCATGGATCAGTTCCCATCAGACGTTTTCCAAGGTGGTGCTGGTACTTCTGTAAACATGAACGCGAACGAAGTTGTAGCGAACGTTGCACTTGAGCTAATGGGCAAAGAAAAAGGCCAATACGAGTTCATCAACCCGAACGACCACGTAAACCGCAGCCAATCAACTAACTGTGCTTACCCAACTGGCTTCCGTATCTCTGTTTACAACAGCGTACTAAAACTGATCGATGCAATTGAATACCTTAAAGGTGCATTCGAGCTTAAGAGCCAAGAATTCAACACCGTTTTGAAGATGGGTCGTACTCAACTTCAAGATGCAGTTCCAATGACGGTTGGCCAAGAGTTCCACGCTTGGGCGGTAACCATCAATGAAGAAATCAAAAACCTAGAATACACATCTAAGCTACTGCTTGAAGTTAACCTAGGCGCAACGGCAATCGGTACTGGTCTAAACGCAGCACCAGGTTACCAAGGCCTTGCTGTTAAACACCTAGCTGAAGTAACTGGCCTAGATTGTGTTCCAGCAGAAGACCTAATCGAAGCAACATCTGACTGTGGCGCATACGTAATGACGCACGGCGCGCTTAAGCGTCTAGCAGTTAAGCTGTCTAAGATTTGTAACGACCTACGTCTACTGTCTTCTGGTCCTCGCGCAGGCTTGAACGAGCTGAACCTACCAGAACTTCAAGCAGGCTCTTCAATCATGCCAGCTAAAGTAAACCCAGTAGTACCTGAAGTAGTAAACCAAGTTTGCTTCAAAGTTCTAGGTAACGACAACACGGTTTCTTTCGCAGCTGAAGGTGGTCAACTTCAACTGAACGTTATGGAACCTGTTATTGCACAAAGCATGTTTGAGTCTCTAGACATCCTAACTAATGCTTGTGTGAACCTACGCGACAAGTGTGTAGACGGCATTACGGTAAACAAAGAAATCTGTGAAGCGCACGTATTTAACTCTATCGGTATCGTAACTTACCTAAACCCATACATTGGCCACCACGAAGGTGACATTGTTGGTAAGATCTGTGCAGAAACAGGTAAGAGTGTTCGTGATGTGGTTCTAGAGCGCGGTTTATTAACCGAAGAAGAACTTGATGACATTTTCTCTGTTGAAAATTTGATGCATCCTCAGTATAAAGCAAAACGCTACGAGTAACGCTAGCGAGAAAGGGCTCCAAACGGAGCCCTTTTTTAGGCTCCAATACGGTTAACCCTGTTTATTTTGTGGTTTTCTGTATGTTGCGCTTTTGCTTAATTGAATCTAAACCATAGAACTATTATCTGAACATTCTCTCAACGAGTGGTCACATAATAAAATCTACATGAGGTGTTAATTATGATTGCAGTAGAACTGTTTATCGTCCTGCTCTTTATCTTCTTAGGGGCCAGAATTGGCGGCATCGGTATCGGCTTTGCCGGTGGTGCTGGTGTTATTGCTCTTTCACTTATTCTTGGCGTACCAACAAGCCAATCTTTTATCCCAATTGATGTAATCCTGATCATCATGTCGGTTATCACCGCAATTGCTGCAATGCAGGTTGCTGGCGGTATGGACTGGTTGGTGCAAATTGCAGAAAACTTTTTGCGTAAGCACCCAGAACGCATCACCTTTTACGCACCGATTGTGACCTTTTTAATGACGCTAATGGCAGGTACTGGCCACACAGCATTCTCAACTCTGCCAGTTATTGCAGAAGTAGCGAAAGGCCAAGGTGTACGTCCTTCTCGCCCACTGTCTATTGCTGTTGTTGCGTCTCAAATTGCTATCACGGCTTCGCCAATCTCGGCAGCAGTTGTAGCTTTCGCAGCCATGCTTGCACCATTCGGTGTTGATTACCTAACACTACTGATGGTTTGTATCCCAACAACCTTCATCGCTTGTATGGTTGGTGCAGTTGTTGCTAACTACATGGGTAGCGAACTAAAAGACGATCCTGTTTACCAAGAGCGCCTAGAGAAAGGTCTCATCAAGCTAGCAACAGATGAGAAGCGCGAGATCCTTCCTACAGCGAAGAAAGCGACATACATCTTCCTAGCGGCGATTGGCTTCGTAGTTTGTTACGCAGCGGCTATATCTAGCTCTGTTGGCCTAATCGAGAACCCTGCACTAGGTCGTAACGAAGCGATCATGTCGGTAATGTTGGCAGCAGCAGCGGCAATCGTAATGTTCACTAAGATCGATGCAGCGAAAATTTCTTCAGCACCGACATTCCGCTCTGGTATGACTGCTTGTGTATGTGTACTTGGTGTGGCTTGGTTAGGTTCTACGTTTGTAAATGCACACGTTGCTGAAATCAAAGACGTTGCAGGCGCGCTACTGGCTGACTACCCATGGATGCTAGCTCTTGTTCTGTTCTTCGCTTCTATGCTGCTTTACTCTCAAGGCGCAACAACGGTTGCATTAATGCCTGCAGCACTAGCAATTGGCGTAGCACCACTAACAGCCGTTGCTTCTTTCGCTGCGGTAAGTGCACTGTTCGTTCTTCCTACTTACCCTACGCTACTGGCTGCGGTTGAGATGGATGACACAGGCTCAACGCGTATCGGTAACCTAGTATTCAACCACCCGTTCTTCATTCCAGGTGTGGTAACAATCAGTACTGCGGTAGCACTAGGCTTCGCATTCGGTGGTCTGTTTATCTAAAAACCACTGATGATATGACTCTAAAAGGAAGCTTCGGCTTCCTTTTTTGTTTATGGCTTAATGTGATTTTTGATGCCCGTCAAATAACCATGACAAACTTTAAAACGTGTTCAAAAATAAAGTTTGAATAAAATTCCAAGGCTATCCAATCCATTCTCTATCAATACCTATCAAATCAACCCTCCCCTATTTACCAACTAACCAAACCGAATATTAATCCAAGCTAATTAACCAAAAAACCTTACGATTTTTCTCACATTTTTTAGCCCTTTCACTGGCCACTATTTTTGTGAACAGCACCAAACTTAAATGATTAAGTAAAGAATAAAATAACCGCAGCTAAATTAAATACAACTTCATCTGGATTAGTAAATATCAAATAACTTTAATTTAAAGCCCGCAATTTTATATCGTTGGGTAATTTATAAGTGTCAGTGTATTTACAGTCTATAAATCATTAGTCGCTAATTCACATCACTTCTATTTAAGATGATGTAAGGAGATAGCCATGACAACTCAAACGATGCCAAGCGAGAAAAAAAAGGGCGGCTTCTTTGCCAACTTTAAATTCCCTTCTGCTTATACCATTCTATTTATTTTAATTGCATTCGTTGCTCTACTGACCTGGATTGTTCCAGCGGGTCAATATGACCGAGCAATGAATGAAGAATTAGGCCGAGAAGTACCGGTAACCGGAACCTATCAAGCGGTTGAAGGTAACCCTCAAGGCGTAATTGACGTACTGCTAGCGCCGATTGACGGCTTCTACGACCACAATAGCTATGAAGCTGCTGCAATCGACGTTTCACTGTTCATTCTCATCATTGGTGGCTTCTTAGGGCTAGTTACCAAGACTGGTGCAATTGATGCTGGTATCGAACGCGTCACCGCGCGCCTCGAAGGGAGAGAAGAGTTGATGATACCAATACTGATGGCACTGTTTGCCGCTGGCGGTACTGTCTATGGTATGGCGGAAGAGTCACTTCCATTCTATACGCTTCTTGTACCTGTCATGATGGCGGCTCGCTTTGACCCTCTAGTGGCAGCTGCAACTGTGCTTCTAGGCGCAGGCATAGGGGTGCTAGGTTCCACCATTAACCCATTCGCAACGGTTATCGCAGCTAACGCCTCTGGCATTCCATTTACTGACGGTATCGTACTACGTGTGACAATGCTGATTATTGGTTGGGGTATCTGTGTCGCTTACGTCATGCGTTACGCAAGAATGGTGCAAGCAGACCCAAGCAAGTCGATTGTGTATGACAAGTACGAAGAAAATAAAGCGCACTTCCTTGGCAATTCAAGCGGAGAAAAACTGGAATTCACTGCAACTCGTAAACTGATTCTGACTATTTTTGGTGGCTCATTCGCGGTAATGATTTACGGCGTATCCGTTGCTGGATGGTGGATGGCAGAGATCTCTGCAATGTTCCTAGCCGCAACCATCATTGTCGGTATTGTGGCTCGCATGAGCGAAGAAGAGTTTACCTCAAGCTTCATTGACGGTGCTCGTGACCTGCTCGGTGTAGCGCTAATCATAGGTATTGCACGTGGTATTGTAGTAGTGATGGACCGCGGTATGATCACCGATACGATTCTGTTCTCTGCAGAGCAGATGGTCACCGGGCTCTCATCCGTTATCTTTATTAACGTTATGTTCTTCCTAGAGATTCTATTGTCATTCCTAGTGCCATCGACATCTGGCCTAGCGGTATTGACCATGCCAATCATGGCGCCATTGGCTGACTTCGCAGGTGTTGGTAGAGACCTAGTGATCACCGCTTACCAATCGGCTTCAGGCTTAGTAAACCTTATTACCCCAACATCTGCGGTGGTAATGGGTGGCTTGGCGATAGCTCGTGTGCCTTACGTACGCTGGGTGAAATGGGTCATGCCATTGATCGGTATCTTAACGGTGTTCTGCATCGTAGTACTGAGTATTGGTGCGCTTATCTAGACATACCTTCAGCAAACACACTTCCATTCAAAGCCGCTTCGATAGCGGCTTTTTTAGCTCTATCGCTAGCTCAGTCAGCTTTACCGTTACTGCAGCCCATAGCCAACTCAGCAGCTCCCGAGAAGCACCATCTCAACACTCCTACTCATCTGCAAACATCAGAGACAAAGTTAACAAAACCACTCATTTTTTACCAAGGTGATATATGGCGAAATATTTAGTCATTTATTAGCGTTAATTATATTTACCGGTTTATTAAAAGTAACAGAAAAAGATAAATAAACGAATAAACCTAATTAAAAACACCTTCACAAGTCCTACTTTAAAGTGTGACCCAAATAACTTTATACGAATTTAAATTGTTAACAGATAATTAATTCCACATTCAAAATTAAATATCTAAATAAAAACACTGCATACTTCCACTTTAAGCTCACTTTTATCAATCAAAGTACATTGCATATAAACCCCCACTATTTAGATTTTACTAATCCGGATTAGAAAAACATGAATAATGTTCCCCCTGGATTAACTATTTAGAAGCAATCGATGATAGGTCAAAGTGCATAAAATTTGTTAAAACCCTTATTTTTAAAGGGCTGAGGGATAAAAAATGATTTGTGATAGATCTCTAAGAATACCTGAGCAGCAGGCGTAATATTAATTCCAGACAAGAGATATGAATAAATAATTCATTCTTCTCACCTGAAAATAAATAATTACTCTTAGCAATAAAAGTAATTCAAATATATAAGAGAGAGACGATCATGAGTAAGTTCTATGTAGGTTCTGAAATAGGTCAATTGCGTCGTGTTCTAGTTCATCGCCCAAGACGCGCACTGACTCACTTAACACCATCCAACTGTCACGATTTGCTGTTTGATGACGTACTGGCTGTTGAGCGTGCAGGTAAAGAGCATGACGTATTCACTCAAACGCTACGTGATCAGGGTGTTGAGGTTCTTCTTCTTACTGACCTATTAGCAGATACGCTAGCCGTGCCGGAAGCGAAAGATTGGCTACTGAACTGCCAAGTATCTGATTACCGTTTGGGTAAAACTTTTGCTAACGACGTACGCTGCTACTTAGGCGACTTACCAAACCTAGAGCTTGCAAAAATCCTAACCGGCGGTCTGTCTTACGCTGAAATGCCGATGAAGTCTTCTTCAATGATGCAAGGCATGTTCACACCAACCGACTTCATTATTGAGCCTTTACCAAACCACCTATTTACTCGCGACACCTCTTGCTGGGTTTACGGTGGTGTATCAATCAACCCAATGGCGAAACCAGCACGTCAACGCGAAACCAACCACGTGCGTGCGATTTACCGTTGGCACCCAACCTTCGCAGGCCAAGACTTCATTAAATACTTCGGCGATGAAGAGAGCATCAACTACGACAACTCAACGATTGAGGGTGGCGACGTTCTGGTTATCGGCCGCGGTACAGTGCTTATCGGTATGTCAGAACGTACCACGCCACAAGGTGTTGAACACTTGGCTTCTAGCCTGTTCAAACACGGCCAAGCGAAGCAAGTTATCGCTATGCAGCTGCCAAAACACCGCTCTTGCATGCACTTAGACACGGTAATGACACACATGAACGAAGATACGTTCTCTGTTTACCCTGAAGTGGTGAGTAAAGATGTGAAGTGCTGGAACCTTACCGGTGATGAGTCTGGTGCCGTGAAAGTGAAAGAAGAAGGCTACTTCGTTACTGCTATCGAGAAAGCATTGGGCGTAGACAAGCTAAACCTGATCACTACTGGTGGTGACAACTTCCATGCAGAACGTGAGCAGTGGAATGATGCGAACAACGTTCTTACGGTGAAACCTGGCGTCGTTATTGGCTACGAAGGTAACACCTACACCAACGAGAAATACGACAAAGCTGGCATCACAGTACTGCCAATTCCTGGAGACGAGCTTGGTCGTGGCCGTGGTGGCGCACGTTGCATGAGCTGCCCAATCGAGCGTGATGGTATCTAATCACTAAGACGAAACGGCCAAGTTGAAGCACTCAAATAACCTCAACTTGGCCACAATGAGAGAACACAATTATGACTAAACAAACTGTTGTTGTTGCACTCGGTGGTAACGCCCTACTTCGTCGCGGTGAGCCGTTAGAAGCTGACGTTCAGCGCCGTAATATTGAAACGGCGGTGAAAACCATCTCTGAAATCGCCAAAGAGTACAACGTGGTGTTAGTGCATGGTAATGGCCCACAAGTTGGCTTACTTGCTCTGCAAGGTTTGGAATACAAGAAAGTAAATCCATACCCACTGGATGTATTGGGCAGCGAAACTCAAGGCATGATCGGCTACATGCTGATGCAAGAGTTCAAAAACTATCTGCCGAACCGCAACATCTCGTGCATGTTGACCCAAATGACGGTTGATCCAAATGACCCTGCATTTGCAGATCCAACCAAGCCAATCGGCCCAATCTACGAAGAAGCAGAAGCACGTGAATTGGCAGAAAAGTTCCACTGGATCGTAAAACCAGACGGCCAACACTTCCGTCGTGTTGTGCCAAGCCCAAGACCAACCGGCATCGTTGAGCACGAAGCGATCACCCAACTTATCGAAGCGGGTCACCTAGTGATCTGTACTGGCGGTGGCGGCATTCCAGTGAAAAAAGAGCATGGCAAATTGGTGGGTGTCGAAGCGGTTATCGACAAAGACATGTCCGCCGCTTTCCTAGCAAAACAATTGAATGCCGATGCACTACTGATTCTGACTGACGCAGACGCGGTTTACCTAGATTGGGGCAAACCGACTCAACACGCACTGCGCAGCACTACGCCAGGTGAACTTGCGAAGTTCGAATTTGATGCCGGCTCCATGGGACCAAAAATTGAAGCATCGTGCGAATTCATCCAACAAGGCGGCAAAGTCGTCGGTATCGGTGCGCTCGAAGATGGTTTGCAAATTCTGCAAGGCCAAGCGGGTACCAACATCACCAAAGATTAATCCACTCGTGAGCTTTTCAAACCTTGCGAGAAAACTGAATCACCGTTTGAACTGAAATTAATACACAAAAATTGAATCGCGCTTTCTTGAATTTTCTTTCCCTGTAACAGGAAAGCGCCTAAATCTAAGAAGGAATACATCATGGCTTTTAACCTACGCAATCGTAACTTCCTAAAACTACTAGATTTCACTCCACGCGAAATTCAACACTTGTTAGATCTTTCAATGGAGCTTAAAAAAGCGAAGTACAACGGTTACGAACAGCCAAAACTGACTGGCAAAAACATCGCACTTATCTTTGAGAAAACCTCAACTCGTACTCGCTGTGCATTCGAAGTGGCAGCATTCGACCAAGGTGCTCGCGTCTCTTACTTAGGCCCATCTGGTTCTCAAATTGGCCATAAAGAATCGATGAAAGATACCGCTCGCGTTCTTGGCCGTATGTACGATGGCATTGAATACCGCGGCTTCGGTCAAGAGATTGTTGAAGAGCTAGGCGCTTACGCTGGTGTACCTGTATGGAATGGGCTGACTGACGAATTCCACCCAACTCAAATCTTGGCAGACTTCCTGACTATGACTGAATACGGCCGTGGTAAGCAGCTGCATGAAATCAAGTTTGCTTACCTAGGTGATGCTCGCAACAACATGGGGAACTCTCTAATGGTTGGTGCAGCGAAAATGGGCATGGACATTCGCCTTGTTGCTCCTAAGCAATTCTGGCCAGAAGAAGGGCTATTGGCTCAATGCCGTGAAATCGCAGAGCACACTGGCGGCAAAATCACTCTAACTGAAGATGTTCAAGAAGGCGTGCAAGGTTGTGACTTCCTATACACCGACGTTTGGGTATCAATGGGCGAAGCGAAAGAAGCATGGGCTGAGCGCATTAACCTAATGATGCCTTACCAAGTAAACATGGAAATGCTAAAAGCAACCGGTAACCCACACGTGAAATTCATGCACTGTCTGCCAGCTTTCCATGGCGAAGATACCACGGTAGGCAAACAGCTTGCGGCTGAATACCCACAGCTAAAAGACGGTGTGGAAGTGACTGATGAAGTGGTCGAATCTGAATACTCTATCGTGTTCGATGAAGCTGAAAACCGCATGCACACCATCAAAGCAGTGATGGTTGCAACACTAGGCAGCTAATAAACCAAACAGTTAAAAAACTTAGAAGCAAAGCACTCTCTTATTTACAAACAAGTCGATAATTTGAGTGCAATAACAGGGAAATGCGGGTGGCGTGCATGGGAATTTTCTCTTGGATAAAACCCGCATTTTTTTCATTCGTTTGAAAAGATTATTGCCTAAAAAAGTCGAAGTTTTTCTGCTTCAACAAAGGCTTAAAAAGAAGTAAAAGCACGGACTAATTTGGCATAAATATCCATAAAATGAATACTTTACATAAACTATTGCGCGCTGTTTTTATCTGAGTATAATCCTCCGCAATTTGTCTAAAGAGAGCAAAAAATGAACCGCAGTTTTGTCGCACATGATTGTCAAACTACACGCCAGAGAGTGGTGTTGGTGTCATTTTTATTTTGTTCTATTGATCGTTTCGAAGCCTCCTATTTTTAGGGGGCTTTTTTTTGTCCGCAATTTGACTGTATGCATAGAAGGAAGACCCGTTATGGCGCATTCGTTATTTAACAAGCACATCATCTCCATTCCTGAGCTCTCTCGTGATGAACTGGAGCTTATCGTCGATACCGCAGCAAGGCTCAAGGCTGAACCAAATCCAGAGTTGCTGAGAAATAAAGTCGTTGCGAGCTGTTTCTTTGAGCCTTCAACTCGAACTCGCCTCTCATTCGAAACCGCAGTTCAACGCCTTGGTGGCACAGTCATCGGTTTTGATAATGGCGGTAACACATCACTGGCTAAGAAAGGCGAAACTCTTGCCGATTCAGTGCAGGTGATTTCATCGTACGTTGATGCCTTTGTGATGCGTCACCCACAAGAAGGGGCTGCACGCTTGGCGTCTGAGTTCTCTAACGGTGTGCCAGTGGTGAATGGCGGTGATGGCGCGAACCAACACCCAACTCAAACCCTGCTAGACCTGTTCTCGATTTACGAAACACAAGGCACTCTCGACAACCTCAATGTGGCGTTTGTCGGCGACCTTAAATATGGCCGCACCGTGCACTCACTGACGCAAGCACTATCAAAATTCAATAACGTACGTTTCTTCTTTATCGCACCAGAAGTATTAGCGATGCCAGATTACATCTGCGAAGAACTGGAAGAGATGGGCATTCAATACAGCACCCACAGCAGCATTGAAGAAGTGGTACCGGAACTGGATGTGCTGTACATGACTCGCGTACAGAAAGAGCGCTTTGATGCATCAGAATACGCACATATGAAATCGGCTTACATCCTCACCGCCGACACATTAAAAGACGCCCGCCAAAACATGAAAGTGCTTCACCCGCTGCCACGCGTTGACGAAATCACCACCGACGTTGATAAAACACCACACGCTTACTACTTCGAGCAAGCTGAAAATGGTGTATACGCTCGCGAAGCCCTATTAGCTCTAGTTCTAAACGACACTTTATAAGCAGGAGACAAAGTCATGGTTAAACAAACTCAGCTACAAGTAGAAGCGATCCGTAACGGCAGCGTCATTGACCACATCCCTGCTCACCTTGGTATCAAAATCCTTAAACTGTTCAAGATGCACAAAACAGAACAGCGCATCACCATGGGATTAAATCTGCCATCATCTGCGTTGGGGCACAAAGACCTGATCAAGATTGAGAACATCTTTCTAACCAAAGAGCAGGCGAACCAATTGGCTCTGTATGCACCACAAGCAACGGTCAATCAAATTGAAGAGTACAAGGTCGTAAACAAACTGACGCTTGTACTGCCAGAGCAAATCAACAGCGTATTCTCATGCCCAAATAGCAACTGTATTTCACACGGTGAACCCGTTGAAAGTAGCTTTAAAGTTCAGCTAAAACAGGAAAATGTGCAGCTAAAATGCCATTACTGTGAAAAAGTATTCTCTCGCGAGATCATGAGTGAAATTCGCTAACCCTTATCTTCATTAGTGCCTAGGTCAAAACCTTCCCAAGCACATGGATATTTATTCCCAATGCGGAATAAATATCCACTCACCTCAAGAATAAAGCACCAGAATACAAGCAAATTACCAGAATTTTGTTTGGTGATCGCCTTCAAAAAGATAACTATCCTTTAGTGGTAGACTGGATGCATAGATGATCATACATCTCGCATACCCGCCCTTCTTTACTTCAGGATTCGTCGGTAAGCCCTAATTAACAAATCGTACTCTACGGCTTTGGGAGTGCGCACGACGCTATGGACAAGCGGTATCACTGTTGACCTTAAGGAGTTGTTCATGAACCCGATCACTGAGCACGGTTGCTTGTATTCAGCTGAAGACAAAACACTGACTGCAGCGTGCAAACGCTTACTACAACAACAAAGCTTCTCAACCCAAAACCAGCTGCGCGAAAAGCTGGTCGAGATCGGCTATACCGGCATTAGCCAATCGACGGTATCTCGTATTTTGTCACAGCTCGGCGTAGTCAAAATTCAGAATGCCTGTGGTAAAAAGGTCTACTGTATTACGGTTGAAAGCGCGCCTGTACGTGTCGATGCATCCATCTCTTCGCAAATCGAATTAATCACTCATAACCAAGCAATGGTGATAGTAAAAACTCACCCAGGTTGTGCGCAGTTAGTTGCAAGGTTAGTGGATATCGACCCACATACTGAGATTATCGGTACCGTTGGCGGCAACGACACCGTGTTAATTATTCCAAAAGACACAACCAATATCGATGCTTGTGAGCAAGTGGTAAAAGCACGCTTAGGTGTCGCTTAAATGGATTACTGGCAAGGGCTCCCTATGCCTGCTGCAAGGCTGACCCTCTCCCGATTACCTAAGAAAGTGGATTTCCCGCCCTAAGGGATATTTGCTAGCCAATGAAACTAATAGCAAACTATTACGGTCTGATTGAGTTAAGATACCCATAACTCCATTAAATGACTAAATAGTATGCGACGACTTGCCACATTACTTTTTGTTTGTATTTCCCTATTCACCCAGCCTGCGTGGGCGCTTTTTGGAAATGACAACGCCGAGCCAAGCTTCGGAGGCAATAACAACGGTTTTGTTCCTGTAGACCAAGCTTTCCCTTTCAATTACTACCAGCAAGATGGCAAGGTGCTTCTCGACTGGCAGGTAAAAGAAGGCTACTACCTCTATCAACATAGCCTCTCTTTTAGCGGCCAAAATCTCGCTATCGGCAATGTTGAGTTAGAAGATGGTAAACCACACCAAGATGAATTCTTTGGTGAAGTGAGTGTTTATACTCAGCCATTGTTCGTACAAGTTCCCCTGCAAAGTTACCAAGATGGCTCACAGCTGATCGTCAAGTACCAAGGCTGTGCCGAGGCTGGCTTCTGCTACCCTCCAGAAACTCGTGTCATCGACATTGCACCGTTTGAAGCAACGGGTTCAAGCGACACTGCAGCAAAAACTACCAGTAACCAAGCGAACACCTCACCACAAGTTGCTTCTACAAAAGCAGAGGTGGCAAATAACACAACACCACAATCAAGCGCACCCGTTTCAAAAGAAGCGAGCCTAGCCGATAAACTCGGTGACAGTTGGTGGACCCCATTACTATTCTTGGCACTCGGTGTTGGCTTAGCCTTTACACCATGTGTTCTGCCTATGTACCCAATCCTAACGGGCATCGTTTTAGGTGGTGGCAAGCTCAGCCAAGGTCGCGCGCTAATGCTGTCCTTCATCTACGTGCAAGGCATGGCGCTAACTTACACCCTACTGGGTTTGGTGGTTGCCTCTGCGGGTATGCAATTCCAAGCTGCGATGCAACATCCTTATGTGCTGATTGCGTTGAGCGTTCTATTCGTAGCGTTAGCGATGTCGATGTTCGGCGTATATAACCTACAACTGCCGAGCAGTGTCCAAACTTGGCTGAATAACCAGAGCAACAAACAGCAAGGCGGTAATACCTTGGGCGTATTCGCGATGGGTGCTATCTCTGGCTTGGTATGTTCACCTTGTACTACAGCCCCACTCTCGGGTGCGCTGCTGTATGTTGCTCAAAGTGGCGACCTATTTACCGGTGCAATTGCTCTATACGCGTTAGCTATGGGTATGGGCATTCCGCTCATCTTGGTGGCGGTATTCGGCAATAAGCTACTGCCAAAAGCAGGCAGCTGGATGGACAAAGTGAAGGTCGTATTCGGCTTTATCTTGTTGGCAGCACCTATCTTCCTATTAGAGCGTATTATCCCAGAGCTATGGGCAACCGCGCTTTGGTCTGCCCTTGGTTTCATCGCCTTCGGTTGGTTGTATCACAGCAAGAATGCACTGCCATTTGGTGGCTGGAAGCAGAGTGCTGTAGGTATTATCGCGATGCTTGGCCTGTTTGCTTCTGCTCAACCTGCACTAAATTACTGGTTTGCAGAAAAGAGCGTTGTAGTGGAACAGCAGATCCAGTTTGCACGCATTAACACCGTTGAAGAGCTGGAAATCCAACTCATTGAAGCGAAGAAACTGGGTAAACCGGTAATGCTCGATTTCTACGCCGACTGGTGTGTGGCGTGTAAAGAGTTTGAGAAGTACACCTTCCATCAAGCAGATGTCGAGAACAAACTGTCTGACTTCGTGTTACTTCAAGCAGACGTGACGCGAAACATGCCTCAAGACATTGAATTGCTGAAGCAACTGCAGGTACTTGGCTTACCAACGATTGAGTTCTGGGATAGCGAGGGTAACCATGTTCCAAATGCTCGAGTGACTGGTTTTATGCCTGCCGATGTATTCTTAAAACACATGCAAGACCACCAGCTATAACGGCAACATTGGTCTGAATGTAACACCAGGCAAAGCCGCACCGTCCCTCATAACGAGATGGCAGTGCGGCTTTTTTGTTATAGCAAGAAACGCTTTCTTAGAAAGGGGATAAAAGTCGATATGGTTCAGACTTTTAATGCATAGATATTGTCCACATACTCAATCAGGATGATAATAAATATTAACTAAATTGTTAAAAGTATGGACATCATGGACTCGACCTACACCATCATCATTGCTGATGACCACCCTCTCTTCCGCAACGCCCTATTTCAGTCGGTTCATATGGCGATCAGCGGTGCGAACCTGCTTGAGGCCGACTCTCTCGACGCGTTACTGACTCTGCTTAAAAAAGAAGATGAACCCGACCTACTGCTTCTCGATCTAAAAATGCCAGGAGCCAATGGAATGTCTGGTCTGATTCAACTTCGTGCAGAATACCCAGATCTACCGATTGTCGTGATCTCGGCAAGTGAAGACGCTAGCGTGGTCACTCAAGTGAAAAGCCATGGTGCGTTTGGCTTTATTCCAAAGTCGAGTGACATGCGTGAATTGGTGAGTGCACTGAATCAAGTGCTGAATGGCGACCCGTTCTTCCCTGAAGGACTGATTACTAACAATGCGGCTTGTAGCGACCTTGCGGAAAAAATTGCCACTCTGACGCCGCAACAATACAAGGTGCTAGGGATGCTTTCCGATGGCCTGCTGAACAAGCAAATCGCCTATGAATTGAATGTTTCGGAAGCGACCATCAAGGCGCACATGACAGCCATCTTCCGAAAATTGGACGTAAAAAACCGAACTCAAGCGGTTATCTTACTGCAAGAAGTCCATAATTAAGCGCCGCTGATATCCTCTTCTAAAGTCGTCTTAGGCAAACATAAACCCAGCTTGACGACTTTATGCTCTTCTATCTCTGCAACCACCCAATTGATGTCATGCCACTCGAAGCTATCACCCAAAACTGGATGAGGACCAAGTTCGCGTTCAGCCAGCTCTTTTAGCGTCATCTCTCGCTCTTCTTCAGAACCAAGCTCAATGCCATAGCAATCACTCACTACCGCAATCGACAAGCCAACCTCAAGGAAGAAATCACCAAAGAATCGTGCAGCCTCTTCAGCTTCCGGCGCTTCACTGAACAGCTCACTTAAACTGTCTAGGTCTTGGCCAAGCACACAAAGAATATCGTTCGCTTCTAACACAGTGCTACCCGATGGGTGAAGCAAAGCGTCTTGTCGGAACAGTGCCACGTAAACCTACCCAAGAAACAAACCAGCGCTCCTTGGTGGTAAAACGTCGAAATGGCAGCAAACCTAACCAAACCGACAGCGGACGAGCAAACAGGATCATACCGAAAGCTAGCGCCAAGGCAGGGAGTGCGATTTCCATCAATGTCGATGGCGTAACCAATAAACCCAACACTAGGAACATCACGATCTGGCTTAGCCAAGTCATGCCATCAAGAACATTAAGAATAGAGTGTCGAGAGCGTGTCGGACGATTACCAATGAACAAGCCCACTAGGTAAATCGATAAGATGCCACTGCCTCCAAGCATATTAGAGAAGGCAAACAGAGCCACACCGCCACTGAGTACCAAAATCGAATAAAGGCCGTCAGCCAGTTGTACTCGATTGATGAGGCTCCATAAAACCCAACCACCACCTAGGCCAATAAGGGTGCCGATACCAAATTGCATCGCGAAGCTTTTCAGCAGGAAGTTTATCCCCATCTCAGCATCTGGGGTGCCAAGTAGCGCGATTAAGGTCACCGTGAGGAAGACCGCCATTGGGTCGTTGGTACCGGACTCTATCTCTAAGGTTGAGCCAACACGCTCGTTGAGGCTCTGTCCTTTGAGCAGAGAAAATACCGCAGCAGCATCGGTCGAGCCCACAATCGCGCCCACTAGAATGCCTTGCATCAGTGACAGGTCGAATAGCCAAGCCGCCATTAAGCCGGTGAGAGTAGCTGTACAAGCTACACCTATGGTAGCTAACGACAGCGAAGGCCAAAACGCGACCTTAAAACTCGCCACCTTAGTGCGCATACCACCATCAAGCAGGATCACGGCAAGCGCGAGGTTACTCACCAAGTAAGTTAATGAATAGTCATCAAAATTGATGCCGCCGGGACCATCTTCACCCGCCAACATGCCAACAAACAAAAAGATCAATAGAATCGGAACGCCCAATCGTGAGGACACTTGTGAGAAAAGCACACTGATGGCGATAAGCACGGCACCAGTTAAAAATAAGTGATTAATAGTTATTGCGTCCAATTCGTTCCCCCAAAGAATAAAACTCGTGATTAAAGCATGTCGAATTTCTGCTATTAAGCAAGAAAAGGGCTCTAAAAGCAGCGTAATTACTATAACAAACTTATATTTCCCTTCGTGTCATATGCAGGACTAAATAATGATTCTCTGTCATTTAGTTGTTAAATTTTATTACTCACTCATTAATTCATCCCTTTTTGTTAGACCTTTGGCTGATTTAACATCCTCGTAACATCACATTTTTATATGGTTTTGTCTCCCGACTCCCATATTTCAGTGGATTAGGGCTAATACCGTCCCGACTAAAGTTGCACAGATCCCTTGACTTATCCTTGCTACATTTCAAATCGTAACATTACGTTAACACAACGACATTCTACGGAAACGGAATAAAGGAGAAGGCAATGGCGTTCGAATCTACGGAACATGCTCAAGCCTACTGGAAGGAAAACTTGGGAATTATGGGAACACTGCTCGCGATCTGGTTCGCAGTGTCTTACGGCGCAGGCATCTTATTTGTTGATGCCCTCAACACCGTTCAGTTTGGCGGGTTCAAGCTCGGCTTTTGGTTCGCTCAACAAGGCTCGATATACACCTTCGTGGCGCTGATATTCATTTACGTTGTCCGCATGAATGCGCTCGACAAAAAATACAACGTACAGGAAGACTAGAGGCTAGAACATGGATATTCAAACTTGGACGTTTATTCTCGTCGGTATCACTTTCGCACTGTATATCGGCATCGCAATCTGGGCTCGCGCAGGGTCTACCAGTGAATTCTACGTTGCGGGCGGTGGTGTACACCCAGTAGCAAACGGTATGGCGACAGCCGCTGACTGGATGTCAGCAGCGTCATTCATCTCAATGGCAGGTATCATCTCATTCGTTGGTTACGACGGTGCGGTTTACCTAATGGGTTGGACAGGTGGTTATGTACTACTTGCACTATGTTTAGCACCTTACCTACGTAAGTTCGGTCAGTTTACGGTTCCTGATTTTATCGGTGAACGTTACTACTCGAAAACAGCACGTATGGTAGCGGTATTCTGTGCAATCTTCGTATCATTCACATACGTTGCGGGCCAGATGCGTGGTGTGGGCGTAGTATTCTCTCGTTTCCTAGAGGTCGACATTAACCTAGGTATCATCATTGGTATGGGTATTGTGTTCTTCTACGCAGTACTTGGTGGCATGAAAGGCATCACTTATACGCAGGTAGCTCAATTCTGTGTCCTCATTTTCGCCTTCCTTGTTCCAGCAATCTTCACGTCAATCATGATGACAGGTAACCCGCTTCCACAAGTTGGTATGGGTTCAACGATTTCAGGCACAGACGTTTACTTACTCGATAAACTGGATGGACTCACCGAAGAGCTCGGATTTACCGCCTATACCGAAGGTAACAAGAGCATGGTGGATGTATTCTTCATCTGTGCAGCTCTAATGGTGGGTACTGCAGGTCTTCCACACGTAATCATCCGTTTCTTCACGGTACCAAAAGTACGTGATGCGCGTATCTCAGCGGGTTGGGCACTACTGTTCATCTCATTGCTATACACAACAGCACCAGGCGTTGCAGCCTTCGCTCGTGTAAACATGATCGAAACGATTAACGGCCCAGACATGCAAGGTGTCGCAGCAGCAGACGCACCTAGCTGGTACAAAAACTGGGAAAGCACTGGCCTAGTTGGTTGGGAAGATAAGAACGGCGATGGCAAAATGTTCTACTCGGGCGATGAACGCAACGAGATGAAGATTAACCGTGACATCATCGTACTGGCTTCTCCAGAGCTAGCGAAACTACCAAACTGGGTTGTAGCACTACTGGCAGCCGGTGGCCTAGCAGCCGCACTATCAACAGCCGCAGGTCTACTATTGGTTATCTCAACATCGATTTCACATGACTTGTTGAAGAAAGGCTTCAGACCAAACATGACCGACAAGCAGGAGCTACTAGCCGCTCGTTTGGCAGCAATGGTCGCGATTATCGGTGCAGGTTACTTGGGTATTAACCCACCAGGCTTCGTAGCTCAGGTAGTAGCGTTTGCCTTCGGCTTAGCCGCAGCATCCTTCTTCCCAGCAATTATCCTAGGTATCTTCTACAAGAAGATGAACAAGGAAGGTGCGATTGCAGGTATGTTGACAGGTATTGCCTTCACAGCAAGCTACATCATCTACTTCAAGTTCATCAACCCAGCAGCAAGCACACCTGAAAACTGGTGGTTTGGTATCAGCCCAGAAGGCATCGGTACGCTAGGTATGTGTCTAAACTTCGTAGTTTCAATTGCGGTAAACAAAGTGACTGCTGAAGTACCACAAGACGTACAGGAAATGGTTGAAAACATCCGTTACCCGAAAGGTGCAGGTGAAGCTCACGACCACTAAGCATGACCACGAAACAAAGATGTTTAGCAAAAAATGAATCAGTACTTACATTGTAGGGATTAGGTACTGAATCTCAGAAAGCCGATACGTTATGTATCGGCTTTTTTCTTTTGCCTACCGTTTTATAAAAACAGAAACAAAGGGTTGTTTTTAAAATATTATTTGATAATAATTATCATTAACATCCAGTAAAGAGATGAAGATGATGATGAAAGAGCAGCAGGTTCTCTATTCGAGGTTCTACAAAGCGCAGGATCGCTTTACTTCCTCAGAGCAAGTTCACGGTCACGAGCCGTTTGTCATTCGAGACTACATCGAGTGTGCACAAACGCTTGCCGCATACTATGAAAAACACGCCGCCCAAGAAAATATCTTGCTATGCGAGCTGTACCTGCGCCAAGTTTTCTTCCATCTGATTGAAGCGATTGAGTCTCCTGAGCGCAGTTTTACCTTTCGTCATATCTGCCTAGACTCAATTCACTCACCACTATTTTATCTAAAACGCCACTACTGCCAGCAACCACATGGCCAAGCGCGTTTTTTGAATCTCAGCCAGACACTACAACAAGTCCAAGCCCCACTTGGCTAACAAGGATAGAAGATGACCCTACAATATCGAATTGAAAAAGACAGCATGGGGGAAGTAAAAGTCCCAGCTGATGCACTCTACCAAGCACAAACTCAACGTGCCGCAGATAACTTCGCGTTTAGCTCCCACAAAATGCCCACCAGCTTTATCCAAGCACTGGCGTTAATCAAACAAGCTGCTGCTGACACCAATGCTCAATTAGGTTTATTGGAAGGCGATATTGCCAATGCGATCGCCGATGCGAGCCAAGAGATCATCGATGGCAAACATCTCGATCAATTCCCGATCGATGTTTATCAAACCGGCTCTGGTACTAGCTCTAACATGAACGCCAACGAAGTGATTGCGACACTCGCATCAAGAAGTTTGCAAGGCGACGTGAACCCAAACGATCACGTCAATATGGGCCAAAGCAGTAACGATGTGGTGCCAACCGCGATTCAAGTCAGTGTCGCACTCACTGCGGAAAACAAACTACTACCAGCACTAAGTCACCTCTCTGAAGCGCTGAGCGTGAAACAGCAAGAGCTTGCTGAGGTCGTGAAAACCGGCCGTACTCACCTAATGGATGCGATGCCGATTACCTTTGCTCAAGAGTTGGGTGGCTGGAAGTTCCAGATTGAACACGCTAAACAAGCGATTGAAAGCACCCTGCCCGCTATTAAAGCGCTTGCTCAAGGTGGAACGGCGGTAGGTACAGGCATCAATGCTGAGCCTCGCTTTGCCGATAAGTTTGCAAGTAACCTGTCGCAGTCGACAAAGATCAGCTTTAACTCGAGTGATAACTTCTTTTTCAACCTCAGCAGTCAAGACGCGATCGTTGCCTTTTCGGGTCAGCTCAAAACTGCAGCAGTTGCGATCATGAAGATCGCAAACGATCTTCGCTGGATGAACTCTGGCCCATTAGCTGGCTTAGGAGAGATTGAACTGCAGGCTCTACAACCAGGCTCATCTATCATGCCCGGCAAAGTAAACCCTGTGATTCCAGAAGCTGCAGCGATGGCGGCAGCGCAGGTGATTGGTAACGACACTACAATTACGGTAGCAGGCCAATCTGGCAACTTCCAACTTAATGTGATGCTGCCAGTCATTGCTCATAACGTATTAGAAAGTATCGAGCTTTTAGCTAATAGCTCTGTTGCGCTGGCAGATAAAGCCATCGCCACTTTCACTGTGCGCCAAGACAATCTTGATTTAGCGCTTTCAAAGAATCCAATTTTGGTGACGGCGCTTAATCCTGTGATTGGTTACCTCAAGGCGGCAGATATTGCCAAGAAAGCTTACAAAGAGAGTTTACCTATCCTTGATGTTGCAGAAAGAGAAACCGATCTAAGCCGAGAAGAACTCAGCAAGCTTCTTGACCCAACCGCGCTCACTCAAGGTGGTATCGCAGGTTAAAGCCAGTAATTCATAACAAGTCTACTGGATCGAAAAAGGCCTCATCTGGGGCCTTTTTAGGATCTAATAGTTAATAGAAAATAGTTAATTAACTCACGCGATTCAATACCGCTCTGAGTTTTAGCGGCTTCACAGGCTTGGCAATAAAGCTAAAACTATTGGCTTTTATCGCTGCCAACATCTCATCGGTTCTATCGGCACTGATGATAACTCCCTCAAAAGAGTCACCAAGGCGTAAACGGCATTGTTGCAACACCTCAAGGCCTGTTCTGCCATTATCCAGACGGTAATCAGAAAAGATCACATCGGGTTTCCAGTCACCATCTAGGCACTTCAAGCTTTCGACCAAATCAACTGCCGTCTTGACCTCACAACCCCAGCGACCAATCAGGTTCTCCATACCCACTAAAATCTCTCGTTCATTATCAACACACAAGATTTTAAGATGCTCGATATCACTGCTCGCCACTGGCGCAGCAGCTTGCACAACCGGAGCCACTTGTTCCGCTCTTGCTAACGTAATAGAAAAGACACTGCCTCGTCCCGGCCATGAACGCATCGATATTTGATGACCAAGTACATGAGCAATACCTTTCGAAATCGCAAGACCAAGCCCTAACCCTTGATCAGAACGCACTTGGCTACCACGAGTGAACTCTTCGAAGATCTCTTGTTGCTTGTCTTCATCAATACCGGTTCCGTTGTCCCACACATCGATTCGCACCTGCCCGTTGACTCGTCTTGCTCCGAGCACTACTTTCCCTTCTGGGTTATAGCGGAAGGCGTTAGTCAAAAAGTTCTGAATCACTCGTCTCAACAACTTAGGGTCAGATTGAATAAACAGGGATGATGGGATCATCTTGAAATCAATTTTTTGCTGCGTCGCTAATGCACTAAATTCCGCATTCAAGTTAGCAAGCACATCGTGCACCGCAATAGCGTGAACGTTGGTTTCCAGTTTGCCAGACTCTAATCGTGAGATATCCAGCAAGTCGCCTATCAAGTCCTCGGCTGCGCCCAACGCACTTTCAATATGAGACGAAAGCTGCTTCACTTCCTGCTCTTTTGCCACTTCCGAAAGTGACGAAGCAAACAAACGTGCGGCATTGAGTGGCTGCATCAAATCGTGGCTCACCGCTGCTAAGAAACGACTCTTAGATTGAGATTCTTGATCAGATATCTGCGTTGCTTTAACCAAACGATGGTTCAGCTTTTCGAGCTCTTGAGTTCGTTCGTGTACTCTTGATTCTAAGCTTTCATTCGCGTCTTTTAACGCCTGTTCTGCTTGTCTGAATACCGTTATATCGGTAAAGCTCATCACAAAGCCGCCGCTTGGCATTGGGTTACCTTGCACCTCAATCACTCGACCATCAGGACGAATACGAGAGGAGGTGTGTCGTGTGCCTTGTTCCAAGTGGTAAACACGGCGACGTACGTGATCTTCCGGGTCACCCGGACCACACAAACCTTGCTGCGCATTATGACGAATCACATCGGAGATAGGCCTGCCCACTTGAATCAGGCCAGCAGGAAATTCAAACAGTTCTAAATAACGCTGATTCCATGCCACCAGCCTCATCTGTTTGTCCACCACTGCAATCCCTTGACCAATGTGCTCAATCGCTCCTTGTAGCAAACCACGGCTGAAATCGTACAGTTCAGAGGCTTCATCAACGATGGTCGCCACTTCTTCGAGCTGCATATTTCTTCCCTGCAAAGCAGAAGTAAGTACTAACTTCGCAGATGAAGCACCAAACACACCCGCCAGTACGCGCTCAGCATGTCGAATCAAGCTTGCAGGGGCTTGCTGATTAGGAAGCAGTGGCTGACCTTGTTGTTGCCAGTAACTTTGAATAGCGCTTTTCGCTCGCTTGCGACCGACAAAACGCGACGCCAACATCTCTAGTTCCGCAACTGTCACACGGTTTTGATAGAGGCTAATGTTTTCATTTTCAGGTAGTGGCGTACCAACGAATGCCGCCGATTGTAAGCGCTCACTTAGGCTTGGTCTGGTAGAGATCGAGACCACGGCATAGCAAAGAGTATTAAGCACAATACTCAGCACTATCCCCCAATTTGAACTACTGATATTCCAACTACTGAGCAGCTCTGGCGGTGTGATGATCCACAACAATAGGTTACTTTCACTGTCACCAGCCAACATACTGGTTTGACTCATCAGGGTAATTAGCCAAATCACCGAACCAACCATTAAACCAACATAAACCCCCTTGCGATTGCCCGGGCGCCAGTACAAACCACCAATCAGTGCCGGTGCAAATTGAGCAATCGCAGCAAACGAAAGAAAGCCAATAGCGGATAAAGAATGAATGGTATCGAGCGCTTGATAGAACAACCAAGCACCAAGTAGAAGCAGTAAAATAAGCCCGCGACGAATCACCAATAGCAACCCAGAGAAATGACGATGAGTCCTTTGAGTGAGTCGCATACGGCGCAGCAATAGCGGCATCACTAAATCGTTCGACACCATGATCGCCAACGCGATGGTCGATACGATCACCATACCACTTGCCGCTGATGTACCACCAAGGAACGCAAGCAAGGCAATGTGATTTGCGCCTTCAGCCATCGGCAGGCTAATCACATACGTATCTGCAGGCATGCTTGGAAGCAGCCCTTGCCCTGCCCATGCGATAGGAAGAACAAACAGCCCCATCAAAATCAGATATAGCGGAAATAACCAGCGAGCGGTGTGCAGGTCTTGAGGTCGTTCATTCTCAACAACCATGGTATGGAACTGACGCGGTAGACAGACAATCGCCAACATGGTCAAAACTGTATGGATAATTAAGGTCGGAATATTCGGTGATTCATAAGTGCTCGCCGCCACGTCGAGCAGGTCAATCTTGTCGCTGCTCATCGCCAGATACATGATAAACAGGCCAACAATCAAAAATGCCGCCAGCTTAACGATCGACTCAAACGCCACCGCCATCATCATGCCACGGTGATGTTCCGTGTTATCGATGTGCCTTGTACCAAACAGCATGGTAAAAATGGCCAGCGCACCGACCACAAACCAAGAAACATGGTAATCCTGATAGCCAAAATCTTGGGCCAGACTAGGTGCGACAATATCTAGCCCCATGGTGATGCCACGCAGTTGTAAGGCGATATAAGGAAGAATGCCGATCACAGCGATAACCGTCACCGCTACTGCTAGACCTTGAGATTTGCCATAACGAGCCGCGATAAAGTCGGCAATTGAGGTAATGTGCTCCCGTTTCGCTATCAGAATCAGTCGCGCTAAAATCCGCCACCCAAGGGTGAAGACCAAAATCGGAGCAAGATAGATGGGTAAGAAAGACCAAGGGTTATTACTCGCCTGACCCACCGTTCCATAGAAGGTCCACGAGGTACAATACACCGCAATAGAAAGGCTATAGATCCACGGCCGCCAACGCGATAGCCAACGAACCTGCCTGTCTCCATACCAAGCGATCAGAAATAACACGCCCAAGTAGGCTAAAGAGACTGGAATTACTACCCATCCTTGCATTGAAAACCCTTTCTTCATCCATAAAAAAACCTCTCCATAAGGGAGAGGTTTCATTTAACTAAGGATGAGTCATTAACTCAATCGCATCGCTTAAATTCTGTGCTTTAGACTCTAATAATCACGATAGGTTATCAACTATGAACTTCTGACTCAGGTTGATTAACTTCAACCACAGAGCTTCTTTCATCAAGCTTGATAAACAGGGCAATTGCCCCCATCGCAGCCATTCCCCAGAAGATATTCGCGCCCCACAGTTCGTAACCCCAGCCACTTAAGGTCGTCATTAATGCGATAAAAGCGCCAAGTGGTATCGCATTGTACAGAGCTTGCAGTGCCACCATTTTGTTCGACTCTTGAGACTGAATGTATTGAATCGCAGCGATATGTGCCATAGCGAAAGTCACCCCGTGCAGTAACTGAACCAATATCAATACTGGAATCGCAGTCGTTGACGCAGTGATCCCCCAACGAGCCATGACCCCAATGGCGGAAATCACAAACAGAGTACGCAACGCTAACCCAGCAAACAGTCGCTTGCTCAGAGCAAATACTGCCACCTCAGCAACCACAGCTAAGCTCCACAGATAACCGATGATCGCCTCAGAGTGACCCGCCTCTTTCCAGTAAATCGCACTAAAGCTGTAGTACGCGGCGTGGCTTCCTTGAAGCAATGCCATCAATGCAAGAAACTTAACTACCGATGATTCACGTAACAGTTGACCAAGTTTAGGTCTTTCAGCCACCTGCTCTGATTCTGTCACCGGCATCACGTTCGGGTTTCTCATCGCAAACAACAGAGAAACCAACACGCCTGCCAGCGCAGTATATAAAATCATATCTGTGCCAAATTCAGCCACTAGATAACCAACTACGGTAGAGCCCGCAATAAATGCCACAGATCCCCACAGACGCGTACGTCCGTAATCAAGCATATTAAGTCGGCTATAATGGTTTGCCATTGCATCTGAAAGTGGAATCACAGGACCACAGCAAAGGTTGAAAAGTACCGTTGCCAACAACATCAGTACAAAGCTACCGCCGGTGAAAAAGTGGAAGCCAACAAATAGCAGTGCCGCAAAACTCAACCAGCGCAGAGCTGGCATCAGGTGTTCAACCTTGTGTATACGAGGTGTGATTAATAAATTTGCCACACAACGCGTCGCAAACCCCACACCAATCAATACGCCAATGTCCCCCGCAGAAACACCTTGGTCTTCAAACCATAGCGCCCAAAATGGCAGATAAACACCATAGGCAAAAAAGAAACCGAGAAAATACTGGGATATCCAGCCATAAGGGGAAGGTTTAAACATAGGCGACCTATAAAAATGTGCGGAACAAGGAAGCGCCAATTATGCCTAGGTCACAAAAGATGAAAAAGGGAATTATTGCGGGGATAGTATTCCCATATTCAATTCGTTCAGATATCGCATTTCAGCAAGATATTTAAGCTCCCCAAGTCGCCACTCTCTCACTTAGACTAAAGTCGTCTGGAGCTTCGCTAGTAATTTGTCAGACTGAAAAGAGACTCCCATTTCTTTGCCATTGCTTATGCCTGATAAATTTAATATGCAGCACCCGCCTTTCGATAGCTTGTCTGAAACTGAACAGTTAACGCTGCGCTCGGCTTTGGACGTGGTTTACTACCGAGCACATGAAGTGATATTGGAAGCAGACCGCCCGAGTCGACACCTGCATATTCTGATTAAAGGTGCTGTTGAAGAGCGTTCCAGCAGTGATGGAGAGATCTATGCGCACTATGCCAATGACGATATTTTCGATGTGCGCAGCCAGTTCGAGCCTCATACAAAACATCAATATATCGCGCTGGAAGACACACTAAGTTACCTATTACCAAGCGACGTTTTTCTTGAGCTATACCACGCCAACGGCCAATTCGCCGCTTACTTTGATAGCAACCTCTCAACCCGAAAAGCATTGATTGAAGCTGCTCAGCAACAGCAGAATCTTGCCGAGTTCATACTGACCAAAGTCGATGATTCGATTTATCACCCACCACTGATACTTGAACCCGACCAACCTATCAATCAAGTGACTCAAACCCTTAAAGAACAAGGCTTAGACTCGGCCTTGGTTCATTTGGAACATGATGATCCAAAAGCTTTTGGATTATCATGTTCCTTTCCGTATGGAATCGTCACGCGGACCAATTTATTGCACGCGGTAATGCTTGATGATCGCCCACTCGATACACCTGTCGGCGAGATAGCAACCTTCCCTGTTTTGCATGTTAATCATGGTGACTTCTTGTTTAACGCCATGATCACCATGACAAGGAATCGTGTAAAAAGGCTGATGGTGTGTGATGGGCTCAATGCGGTCGGCATGGTAGATATGACGCAAATACTCAGTGCGTTTTCCACTCACTCGCATGTTCTTACTTTACGTATTGCTCGAGCCACCAGCATTGAAGAATTGGCGATGGCTTCCAACAAGCAACGTCAACTGGTCGAAAGCCTGCTCAGTAATGGTATTCGCACACGTTTCATCATGGAGCTGATTTCTGCCATCAATGAACAGATTATTGAAAAGGCATTTGAACTGGTTATTCCCCCTGCGCTACACAACCATTGCTGCCTCATCGTGCTGGGTTCAGAGGGACGCGGAGAACAGATACTCAAAACCGATCAAGACAATGCGTTGATCATTCAAGACGGATTGGAGTGGCACCAATGCCAAAACGCCATGAATGATCTCACTCATACGTTGCAACAATTAGGTTATCCACTGTGCCCTGGCAACGTAATGGTCAACAACCCGAAGTGGGTTCACTCTGAACAAGAGTGGAAACAGACTCTGACGGGTTGGGTAAAAAAGGCAACGCCAGATACGGTGATGGATATTGCCATTATGGCGGATGCACATGCTGTTGCGGGCAATAGAGACCTGTTACTCCCTGTTAAGCAGCACTTGAGTGATTTAATGCTAGGGCAAGAGCTGATTCTGACCGAATTCTGCCGCCCTGCATTGAACTTCTCAGTGCCCCTCACTCTGTTTGGCAATGTGAAACAATCCAAGTCAGGGCTCGACATCAAACAAGGCGGTATTTTCCCAATCGCCCACGGTGTAAGAGCACTGAGCCTTGAACACGGCGTGACGGCCAATAATACCTTCGAACGCATTGAACAACTGGTGAACAAGAAAGTGTTGGAACAAAGCACCGCAGACAACCTCAGTGAGGCTCTCAAACAGTTCTTCAAGTGGCGCTTAGCACAACGCCTGTCACAACAGCACAGCAGTAACAAAATAGACGTCAAACTGATGGAGAGAGCGGATAGAGATCTGCTTCGTCATAGCCTGCATGTGGTTAAGAAGTTCAAACAATGGCTTGGATACCACTATCAGATAAGAGATTAGGCGCTTTAACGATGAATAGACTGGTTCGCTATTATTGGCATTACAAGCTCAAAGGCTCTCCCTACCAGCCTCTGTTTACTGCGCCTGTTCATCAAGAATATGTATCACTCGATTGTGAAACCACCAGCCTCGACCCTAATCAGGCTGAATTAGTCACCATTGCCGCGACCAAGATCATCGGCAACCGCATCATCACCAGCAAGCCCTTCGAAGTTAGGTTGCGAGCCCCTCAATCCCTCGACTGCCATTCAATCAAAATTCACCGTATTCGCCATCAAGATTTAAAACATGGCATCGAAGAGAAGCAGGCCCTAATTGAATTACTTAACTTTATTGGAAATCGTCCTTTAGTCGGCTATCACATCCGCTATGACAAAAAGATTCTCGACCGCGCCTGCTTGAAACAACTCGGATTCCCACTGCCTAACCGATTAGTCGAAGTGAGCCAGCTCTATCAAGATAAATTGGAAAGACAGCTGCCGAATGCTTATTTCGACCTCAGTATGGATGCGATTTGTCGCCAGCTCGACTTACCAATTCCAGTCAATAAACATGATGCATTACAAGACGCTATCTCTGCTGCGCTGATCTTTGTTCGTCTGAAACATGGCGAACTACCCCGTTTCAACTCCTCATACACCTAATTCAACCCCTGCATCTCGACATAGAGAGCAACATCTCAAAAATTAACTTAACTCGCTATTTTGTAAGTGAAAAGCGGCGTCTCATCCTAAAGTCTAATTGTGGAAATCGCCGTCCTAGCCGAGAGTGATAACACAAAGACGGTTCTGTAATAGACCTAGAAACTGAACGAACACAAAGGAAGTTGCCAGTTCATTAGGAATGTAGGCACAAGGAGAGATGCAATGAGTGAAGCCCACGTTTATCCGGTAAAAGAAAATATTAAATCAACCACACACGCGGATAATGACACTTACCTAGCCATGTACCAACAATCTGTTTCTGACCCAGAAGGCTTTTGGGGTGAACACGGAAAAATCGTAGATTGGATTAAACCATTCACAAAAGTAAAAAATACCTCTTTCGACCCAGGTCACATCGATATTCGCTGGTTTGAAGATGGCACACTGAATGTGTCTGCTAACTGTATTGACCGCCACCTTGCTGAGCGCGGTGATGAAGTTGCAATCATCTGGGAAGGCGACGACCCTGCTGATGATAAAACCCTCACTTTTAATGAACTGCACAAAGAAGTGTGCCTATTCTCTAACGCTCTAAAAGAGCAAGGCGTACGTAAAGGCGACGTGGTTTGTTTATACATGCCAATGGTACCTGAGGCTGCGGTTGCTATGCTGGCGTGTACTCGTATTGGTGCGGTTCACACTGTTGTATTCGGTGGTTTCTCACCAGAAGCTCTGTCAGGTCGTATTATCGATTCGAATGCTAAAGTCGTGATTACAGCCGATGAAGGTGTGCGTGGCGGCCGAGCTGTTCCTCTTAAGAAAAACGTCGATGAAGCACTGACTAACCCAGAAGTAAAAACCATCGAAAAAGTGATGGTGCTTAAGCGCACTGGCGGCGATGTTGCATGGCATGAGCACCGTGATATTTGGTGGCATGAGGCAACAGCAAACGTATCAGCAGACTGCCCACCAGAAGAGGTGAATGCGGAAGACCCACTATTCATCCTTTATACATCAGGCTCAACAGGCAAACCAAAAGGTGTAATGCATACTACCGGTGGTTACCTTGTTTACGCAGCGATGACCTTTAAATACGTATTTGATTACCAAGAAGGCGAAACCTTCTGGTGTACTGCCGATGTGGGTTGGATTACTGGCCACACATACCTGGTTTACGGACCACTGGCTAACGGCGCTAAGACAATCCTGTTTGAAGGTGTGCCAAACTACCCGAACACTAGCCGCATGAGTGAAGTGGTTGATAAGCACCAAGTCAACATTCTTTACACTGCACCAACAGCTATTCGTGCATTAATGGCGAAAGGCAATGAAGCGGTTGAAGGCACATCTCGTGACAGCTTAAGAATCATGGGCTCGGTAGGTGAACCTATTAACCCAGAAGCGTGGGAGTGGTACTACAAAACGATTGGTAATGAGCAATCTCCAATTGTTGATACATGGTGGCAAACCGAAACGGGCGGTATCCTAATTGCTCCGCTACCGGGCGCTACCGACCTAAAACCAGGCTCAGCGACTCGTCCATTCTTCGGTGTACAACCTGCGCTAGTAGATAACATGGGTAACATCATTGAAGGCGCTACCGACGGCAACCTAGTCATTCTAGACTCGTGGCCTGGTCAAATGCGTACCGTTCATGGCGACCATGACCGCTTTGAGCAAACATACTTCTCGACTTTCAAAGGCATGTACTTCACCAGTGATGGCGCTCGTCGTGATGAAGACGGCTACTACTGGATTACTGGTCGCGTTGATGACGTACTGAACGTATCTGGTCACCGTATGGGTACTGCAGAGATTGAATCGGCGCTCGTTGCATTCGATAAGATTGCAGAGGCTGCGATTGTTGGTATTCCTCACGATATCA
This sequence comes from Vibrio sp. Isolate22, assembly GCF_022398115.1. Lineage (NCBI taxonomy): Bacteria > Pseudomonadati > Pseudomonadota > Gammaproteobacteria > Vibrionales > Vibrionaceae > Vibrio > Vibrio sp. Isolate22. The sequence goes on from NZ_JAKEUW010000009.1 coordinate 110,244, forward strand.
AAGGCCAAGCGATTTACGCTTACATCACGCTTAATGATGGTGAGTTCCCAACCGCAGAGCTTCATAAAGAAGTGAAAGACTGGGTGCGTAAAGAGATCGGCCCTATTGCGACACCAGATGTACTGCACTGGACCGATTCATTACCGAAAACACGTTCAGGTAAGATCATGCGTCGTATCCTACGTAAGATAGCAACGGGCGATACCGGCAACCTTGGTGATACTTCAACGCTAGCTGACCCAAGTGTGGTTGATAAACTGATTGCAGAGAAAGCTGAATTGGCATAACAGCTATCACATCAGAATCACTGTTTAAAACAGAACATTTCCAAACCGTCACCTATGTGGCGGTTTTTTTATGGCTGATCTTGCTCTCAAATATCCACATTACAATTAAGGCAATAACGCTTTTTTGTTAAGTTGGTAACAATTTCACTTGCTATCAATAGGAGATTAGACCAGTAAATTGCTGCGATTTGCGCTGAATTAGCTATAATCTGGTTCTAATTTTTAAATTTGGGTTTTTCTCACTGGAAATTAACCTCAAATTTTCAATAAAATGGCAACATTCACGGTCGTAATCACGATAAAGGAAGATAGCCCCACGATGTCTACAAAGTTTCGCATTCTAGTTTTAAATGGCCCAAACCTTAACCTGTTAGGCCTAAGAGAACCGGCACACTACGGCTCTCAAACACTTGACCAGATTATTAGCTCACTAACAGAGCAAGCGAAAACACAAGATGTTGAGCTATCGCACTTACAGTCAAATCGTGAGTATGAACTGATCGAAGCTATCCATAGTGCATATCAAGATATTGATTTCATTATCATCAACCCAGCGGCCTTTACACATACCAGTGTGGCGTTGCGTGATGCACTACTTGGCGTAGCGATCCCATTTATTGAAGTGCACCTATCGAATGTTCACGCACGTGAACCTTTTAGGCACCACTCTTACCTCTCAGATAAAGCAGAAGGGGTAATCTGTGGCTTAGGCGCACAAGGCTACCAATTTGCTTTGACTGCTGCGATTCACAAGTTGCAGTCAAAATAACGAACATAACCGAACTAATAGACACCAGCTCTAGTCATAGAGCATGGTTAATTAACAAAAGAGAAAGAAACGATGGATATTCGCAAAATCAAAAAGCTGATCGAATTGGTTGAAGAGTCTGGTATCGCAGAACTAGAAATCTCTGAAGGTGAAGAGTCAGTACGCATCAGCCGCAACGGCACTGCACCTGTAGCAGCACCAATTCAATACGCAGCAGCTCCGGCTCCAGCAGCGGCTCCAGCTCCTGCAGCAGCTCCAGCTCCAGCGGCGGCTCCAGAAGCAGCTGAAGCTCCAGCAGCAGTAACTGGCCACCAAGTTCTTTCTCCAATGGTTGGTACGTTCTACGGCGCACCAAGCCCAGACGCAAAACCATTCGTAAAAGTTGGCCAACAAGTTAACGCTGGCGACACACTATGTATCGTTGAAGCAATGAAGATGATGAACCAAATCGAAGCTGATAAGTCTGGTGTTGTAACTGCAATCCTTGTTGAAGACGGCCAACCAGTTGAGTTCGATCAAGCTCTAGTAATTATCGAATAATAGAGAAGCCTCATTATGTTAGATAAATTAGTAATCGCGAACCGTGGTGAGATTGCACTACGTATTCTGCGAGCATGTAAAGAGCTAGGCATTAAAACGGTTGCTGTTCACTCAACAGCTGACCGTGACCTTAAGCACGTACTGCTAGCAGACGAAACCATTTGTATCGGTCCTGCTCGTGGTATCGATAGCTACCTAAACATCCCTCGTATCATCAGTGCAGCTGAAGTTACAGGCGCTGTTGCTATCCACCCTGGTTACGGCTTCCTATCTGAAAACGCAGACTTCGCTGAACAAGTTGAACAAAGCGGTTTCATTTTCGTTGGTCCTAAAGCAGAAACTATCCGCATCATGGGTGACAAAGTTTCAGCAATCACGGCAATGAAGAAAGCAGGCGTACCTTGTGTACCTGGTTCTGACGGCCCGCTAAACGACGACGAAGCAGCAAACAAAGCACATGCTAAGCGCATTGGCTACCCAGTGATCATCAAGGCGTCTGGCGGCGGCGGTGGTCGTGGTATGCGTGTTGTTCGCACTGAAGGTGAACTAACAGAAGCAATCGCAATGACACGTGCTGAAGCAAAAGCATGTTTCAACAACGACATGGTTTACATGGAGAAATTCCTAGAAAACCCACGTCACGTTGAAGTACAAGTAATTGCTGACGGTCAAGGCGGTGCTATCCACCTTGGTGAGCGTGACTGTTCAATGCAGCGTCGTCACCAGAAGGTTGTTGAAGAAGCGCCAGCTCCAGGTATCACTGAAGAGATGCGTAAATACATCGGTGAACGTTGTACTCGCGCATGTCTAGAAATCGGCTACCGCGGTGCAGGTACATTTGAATTCCTATACGAAAATGGCGAATTCTACTTCATCGAAATGAACACTCGTATTCAAGTAGAGCACCCAGTAACAGAGATGGTAACTGGTGTTGACCTAATCAAAGAACAACTACGTGTTGCTGCTGGTCAACCTCTATCTTTCACGCAAGACGATATCAAGATCAAAGGTCACGCGATCGAATGTCGTATCAACGCGGAAGATCCAGAGAAGTTCCTACCTTCACCTGGTAAGATTGAGCGCTTCCACGCTCCTGGTGGTATGGGCGTTCGTTGGGACTCTCACATCTACACGGGTTACACAGTTCCACCACACTACGATTCAATGATCGGTAAACTAATCACTTACGGTGAGAACCGTGACGTTGCGATTTCTCGTATGAAGAACGCACTAGGTGAGATGATTGTAGAAGGCATCAAAGTAAACATCTCTCTACAAGAGTCGATCATGAACGACGAGAACTTCCAACACGGTGGTGCAAACATCCACTACCTTGAGAAGAAACTTGGTCTTCAATAGAAACTAGCCTCGTGTAATTTGTTCTTAAATGAACAAAATAAAATGCTCACTTTGGTTATATATAGTAACTTAAAGGGTGTATATTGTGTATTAAGGCAGAGAAATCTGCCTTTTTATTGCACAACCAATATTATAGGTACATAGTCAATTGTGTGTATTACATGTATAGGAAAAGCATGATTTGTCATCAGTAAAAGTCAGAGCAACGATTGTTGAGGACAATACGGGCATCAAAAGCCAACTGCCTATCTTGCTAACTGAGCAAGGAGAGTTAAGTACGGTCACGGACTACCTACTCAAGCTAGAGGCGGATGGGGTGAGTAACTCCGTCATGAATGGATTTCTTCAAGCGGTGTCCTTATTGCTGGATTATATGGAAGCAAATAGAGGATTGTTTGACGACCCGAAGTTGCTCTTTCAGACCTTTTCTCAGCGGTTGTATACAGGAACGATTGGTGAAGATGGACTTGACCCATCAGGTTTGTATTGGGTGCCAAGTTCAACCAGTAACGTGAATAAGCACATTCACCGACTGACGGCATTCACCGATTGGTTGGCAGACAAACAAAGCACTGCACCGATGAATCCCTTGCGTGATGCCACACCTCATGAGCAGCGATTGAATTACGCCGCATGGTATCGAAAAAACCAAAATGACTTCCTTGGTCATATTGAAGATAAGACCGTCAACAAAATCATCCGTAAAGCGCGAACCATTAAGGGACGCACACCACTCACTAAAACCGAGGATGATGCTATCGCCTTTCCTGAAAAGCATTGGGAAGATTTTTATATGAACGGTATTGGTGGCGCAAGCGATCCACGAGTGGCACTCAGGGACAAATTAATACTCCTACTCATGCACGGTGGCGGACTACGCGAAAGCGAGGCTTTAACCCTTTGGGTGACAGATGTGTTTGAAGATCCCTATAACCCAGATAGTGCAATCGTTCGAATTTACAATGAAGTCGATGGCAAAGCGCCAAATGACCCTGAAGTTCGTTCTAAAAATCAAAATAGAGAGACGTACTTAAAAGAAAAGTATGCGCGTATCCCTCGCCAGCGCATGAAAGGCACTGCTCATCTTGGCTGGAAGAATCGTGTGGTTGACCATAAAGATAACTACATACAGGTTCAGTGGTTCCCAACCGACTACGGCAAAGTATTTATGTCACTTTGGAAAAACTATCAAAAATACCGCGCCAGCATCGACTGTCACCACCCTTATGCGTTTATTTCTTTTCATCACAGCGCCTTCGGCAACCCTTACACCATCAACGCTTTCCATGACAACTACGCCAATGGCTTGAAGCGCATTGGTTTGAAGCAAAGCAAGGCTGAAGGTAAAGACCCTCACGGGCATCGTCATAATTACGGTAGACGATTAGAACGCTCAGGATTGAACCCATTGGTGATTCGCCGCTGTATGCACCATAAGTCCCTAGATTCACAAATCCCCTACACAGGCAAAGGTCAGCAGGAAATCTCTGACGAACTGACCCAAGCCACACTGCAACTGGCAAACCCTGAATCCAAAGTCAAAGCACTCGACTGGAAAGCATTGGTAGAGCATGGTTTTGATGACATCGACCCGCAGGGCTACTTCACTGGCAAACATCCAAAATTGAGAGGTAAGTAATGGGGAGTAAAGGCAAAAAACATGGCGGACGCTCATCGGATTTAACTTTCTCATGGATGCTCATCACACTTGGTGCGGAGTGGCAGCAATGGCAAGAGTTGGCAGCCGAATGGATGGCAGAACAAAACACAGGGGTTTACCATAAACGAGAGGCTATGGTTCGATTCTTCGAATCCTATCTTGCTGAATATGCACCCTATGCCATCGGCAATATAGATTTGTTTTTTAAGGGCTACCAAGGACATAAATGCTCTAGCGAAGAGTTGAAAAAACTGGTTAGAAAAACGCGAAATAGCCCCGAAAATATCCAAAATGGCGTGAACTGCCCTTGTGACTTCATCGACTTTGTTATTAAAAAAGTGTTCTCGGAAGAAGGTGACAATGGCAATCTTGTACCATTGGTTGAAAACCCGCTGAGCAAAATCAAACGGCAGAGCAATCTGACGGAGACGGTTCGCAATCCCTTGCCGTATCGCTACATTCAGGACTTGCGCCAAATCCACTGTCCGTTGCCTGATGAAACTGAACTCACAGTCATTGAGCAAAACCTCAAGGACGATGAATCTCTGCTTCCTGCCTATCACTATCGACATTTCAAGCACTGGACATGGGCACAACAGCAAACAGGACAAGGAGAAAGAGGTGGTGATGGTGACTGGTTTGAAGTAGCCCCAGAGCTGATTGATGAAACCGACCCCGACTGCGTGTGGCGCACTAAAGAAGTGACTCGCAAAGGTAATAAAATCGCCCTTCACCAAATCTGGTCGCCCGTCAAAGCAATGGTGATATTTATTAAGCTCCACCTTCCCCTGCGTACCTATCAGGTGCGTATGCTAGACAGTGGTGAAGCCGATACATGGCGCTATGAAAACGGTCAGTGGGTAGTAAACACTCAGCATGATTTTGCACTTGGTAGCGAAAAACACCCATTTGGGAAAGGTATCTTCCGCCGCATTCACGACACTATGACAGGGCTGTATTCCACAGGCTTGTATATCAACACCAACAAGACCGCCGACCAAAACAAAGACGAACTGGAGCGGGGTTACATCATCCCTTGGCAGAACGAAGAAGCGCTGTACTGGCTGGAAAAGCTGCGTAACTGGCAAGAAAAGTATAATCCGATAACAAAGCCCACCGATTGCACCACTCTGCTGAGAAAGCACATTGGAAAAAAGAAATCGGACAAACAAAAGCCTATCAGAGACCAAGTGGCAGACCATGCCTGGTATCAACTCCTATTGACGCTAGAAAGCCAACTCACAGAGCAAGGCAGCACACTAGATAACGGCGAACGGCTAAAACTGGTTGTGGATTACCCAGAGGGCACCCAAGAAGGCGCTAAAGTCTCCACTCTATTTCCATTACACAGTTTACGTGTCTCACTCATCACCGCTTATACGATGGACACGCAACTGCCATTACCTGTTATTTCTAAGCTATTGGCGGGTCATACGCGCCTGTTAATGACCATCTACTACAACAAAATAACCCCATCAGTCATGGCTGAGAAGATGGATGAAGCGCATGGAGAGCTAGACGCCAAATCCAAACAATCGGTACGTAACTTCCTTAAAGATGCTTCGATGGAACAAATCAAATGCAAGATGGTGTATCACAGTGATGATAGCGTTCAGGCAGCATTGGTTAACCGCAATCCAATCGGTTGGGAAGAGCGCTCGTGTGGATTGTGCTTGGTTGGCGGTAACACCGTCAAATCGGATGAAGTCAGCACGCTTGGCGGGTGCTGGAACGGTGGTGGGTTAATTAAAGATGCAAAAGTCGCTGCCAGCCGTGTTTATGCCAGTGTGCCTCATGGCTCTGAAAACTGTATTCGTTGCCGCTGGTTTATTACTGAAGCACGATACCTGCCTGCGCTCAATGCCCATTTCAATCAATTGAGTTACAAGGCGCATCAGGCGGCTAATCTCTCTGTAGAAATTGAGGGTGAGCTGGAAGCCATCAAAGACGAACTGTTCTTCTGTGAAGAGCAAGGTAAGCCGTTCATCAAACACAATGAACTGCAAGCTCTACAGCGTCGCTATGAAAAACAGCAAATCGAAACCGATGAATACGCCAAAGATTGGATAGCATGCTTTGAACTTATTCAGAAAATCATTCGTGTCGAAGAAGCCAGAAATGAAGATGACAGCAAAGATAAACTGATTGCGGTTGGCTCTGAGCACGATGTCAGCCATGCATTGAAGTTTATCGAAACCGATTCAGAGTTACTGCATCTATCCCTTATTTGTGATGACGCGGAGTTCTACCCTGATTTGAAGGATGAACTGCGCAAAACCCCTGTAATTCAAAAGCGTTCAATGCAACTCAGTCGTGTGCTGATGAAAAAAGGCTTTGAGCCGATTTTCATGAAAATGGACGACAAACAACAGCTCATCGCCGCCAATGCGATGCTGCGTCAAATGGCAAAAATCGCTGACCCTGATGACAAACTCGAAGGCTACCGCAAGGTGGCAAACTACATCGAAGCGGGTGAATACCTGAACGATAACAAACTGCTCTCTCAGGGTATTCATGCATTGACTGATAACGCCATTAATCTAAATGGTATTGCACTACCGAAATTATTGGAGGACTAATGGAACTCGATATTGATGTCATTTTGGCTGACTTAAAAGAAGGCAAAGTACCTCGCACACAGCAAAACCTCGATAAGCTCAACGACACGCTGAAAGCCTATGCAGAATCAGGTCAGCGTGACTTTTCCATTACCCAAATTGGTCGAGTGTCTGCTGAAAATGGCGGATTGGCGTATGAGGCTTTGCGTGCCACCCGTAACAAGCACTACCGAACGCTCATCGAAGCATGGGCGGCAAAGTACAATACCAGTACCAAAAAACCGTTATCCAACACCTCAAGGTCTAAATCCATCCCTGCGGATAATAAACTGTTAGAGCGTATCCCAGACCCTGCGGTACGCGCCTTGTTTGGTCAAATCATTGCCGAGCGTAACCGTTACCGCAAAGAGGTTAATCTGCTCAAGCAACACGCCAATATCACCATCGACAAACGCCCTGTGCGCCAGTTTGATACCACCGCAGAGCCAAGCGTGGAAGTGCTGCCATCCCTATCAGGTGTACTCATCGAATCAGAGAAGAAAGCCTTAGCGTATGCCATTTCTGATGAATGTATGGAAAAGAACGACTGGCAAACCACTCAGGCAGGTCAGGTGAAGAACATGGAGGACAACAGCGAAGTATTCCCCAGAGGCTTTGTCACAGGACTTCGCAAACTGTTGGGTGAGGTGGATGACTAATGGCAAGTGGGCAGCAGAAAGCGCAACAAAACTTTGAGGCATTTGAGGTCTGGAAAGCCACACAGACGGACGATGACTTTAAACAAATCGTGTTCAGAGGTCAGCTTAATCGTATTGAAGTGGCAAAGGGTATCGGTTATGACAAATCGGTGTTAAACCAAAACCCTGCCCTTAAAAAAGCACTTAAAGCCTTAGAAGAGGAGCTGCGCGGTAAAGGTGTCCTACCACCGTTGACCGACGCAGCTAAGAAGAATGCGGATAAGCCCAAAGCCTACGACAACACAGCAAATCGCAAGATACTCGATTCCAAGCGGGTGTCGTCATTAGAAGCTGAGAACATTGAATTGAAAGCCAAAGTCAATGAGCTTGAAAAGCGACTTGAGCGCTTTGGTGAGCTATCGGAAACCTTATCCGAAATGGGGTTGATGCCACGATGAATACCGCTTTGCATGAAGACCAAATGCGTGTAACCAGTATCCCTTATCGCTCGACCAAGATGGTGATATTCAGCGGTGTACCGCTGGCGAAAGACTCTTACAAAACCAATAGTGGGAAGTATTACGTCACCATCAAAGCCGACCCAGATAGCATCCCTGTGCTTCCAACGCTGGGTCAGCATTGGTCAGTCAAAGGCGCTCGCCAGATAGAAAATATGGAGATGGGTGATTATGTCATGCAGCAGCACACTTATGAATCACCCAAGCATATTGAATGCACTTTACCCGAAACAGGTGAGCAACTGATACGCTTTATCGCCAGAGAAAGTGACTTCAAGGGTATTGGCGAAAGCAAAGCCAGGGCGATCTGGCAGCTCTTGGGTAAAGACTTCCATGCCACACTGAGAAATGACACCCCAGAGTCCAGAAAGCGTCTGACATCGATTTTGAGTGAAGATTCAGTGGAAGCGCTCTTTAAGGGGTACGCCAAATATAAAAATCTGGCACATTGCAACTGGATGAGTGAGCACAACATCCCCGCCAGTGTGCTGCAACGGCTGCTCAAGCATCACGGTGAAGCCTCCATAGAGGTAATTAAGGATAATCCTTATACTTTGATGGGCTTTGGTCTTTCGTTCAGTGCCATTGAAGACATTATCAAGGTAACGGATTTTAAGAGCGATGTTGCGAAGGATGACCCAAGAAGGCTTAGCGCCGCTCTGGAAATGGCGATTCGCAAGGAGATTGAAAAAGGTCACACCTATACCACTCATGCCAATGTGCGCCCTTACCTCAACAAGCTACTGAAAGACAAAGCACTGGTCACTCAGGCGTTCCAATCAGGTCATGATAAAACTCAGTATATTTTAAATCCCGACACAGGAGCCTACCATCCAACTGCGCAACTTCTGATGGAAAGTGTCGTTGCCAAACGGCTTAACGCACTGATTAAGCGAAATGACTTGTTTGATGAAAACGCCAATGCTGCGTATTGCTCTGCGGTTGCGGAGCTTCCCTACGAATTAACTCCTAAACAAATCGAAGCCGTAACAACGTGTCTGGATAATTCGGTAAGCTGTATTACGGGCGGTGCAGGAACAGGCAAGACAACGGTACTCAGAACGGCTCTCAGGGCCTACCATCAACTTGGATTTGAAATACACGCCGTTGCGCTCAGCGGTCGTGCTGCAATGAGACTTCATGAGTCCATCGGTTTTGTTACCTCAACCATTGCTAAATTACTGCGTGAAGACCCCATAGAGCCCAGTGTCGATAAGCCTAATCACCTACTGGTGATTGATGAGGCAAGCATGATTGACCTGCCAACCATGTATCGTCTTGTGAATCACATTCCCCCCTCTGTACGATTAATATTCACTGGTGACCCCGACCAACTTCCACCAATTGGCTGTGGCAAGGTATTGACAGACATCGTTGAAGCAAAAACGGTGGCAAATACGATGCTAGATATCGTTAAGAGGCAGGAAGGCTCATCGGGCATCCCTGAATACTCAAAGCTCGTCAATGAGGGCGTGATGCCTGAACGATTAAGCACAGGTGCAATACACTTTCACGAAACCAGCACAACAGACATTGCCAAAGTCTGTTGTGAGCTTTACCAACAGTGTCCTGATAACAGTCGCATCATGGCTCCAACCAAAGTGCTCGTATCAGAAATCAATCAACTCACCCAACAAGCCGTTAACCCAGATAGCGTCAGCCTTGAGTTCGAAATCAATGGGAATAAGTTCTTTCTGCCACTTCGCCTCAATGATGCTGTGTTATTTACGCAGAATCATTACGACAAAGGCATTCAGAACGGCTCACTTGGTATGCTAACCAGCGTCAAACCTTCTGGTGATAGTTACGGTGAAGTGACGCTAGATACAGGTGAAAAGGTCGAGATAACACAATCCGTTCTCGACTGCATGGAACTGGGTTATGCAATCACCCTACATAAAGTTCAAGGGTCACAGTTCCCGCGCATCATTATTGCCCTGCAAAAAGGTAGGATAGTAGATAGAGCATGGCTCTATACGGCAATCACGAGAGCGGAAAGTGAAATCCATATCGTTGGTAGTAGCGAGGATATGAAGCGTATCACCGAGGCACCTAGTCACTCTAATAAGCGGAATAGCTATCTGAAAGAACTGTTGAGCTAGCAATTTCAAACTCGTTTATGCCCCAAAGTGTGCCAGGAACTCCGATGGCTTACCTTGTCGTCTAACCCACTTCGTAATACCCAATAAATAGCGTTCTTCCAAACAGTATCAAAAGAACACCTAAGTTGAGTAATGCAACCGCCTCAAAGGTATCGGCGGTTGTATTTGGATGATGGGGGGAAGTTAAAGTGAATCGCCACTTTTCGTTGATTCAATCAATATTGATGTCAACCTGTCTAAGCCTCCCACTAATGTATTGCGCTNTTTATGCCCCAAAGTGTGCCAGGAACTCCGATGGCTTACCTTGTCGTCTAACCCACTTCGTAATACCCAATAAATAGCGTTCTTCCAAACAGTATCAAAAGAACACCTAAGTTGAGTAATGCAACCGCCTCAAAGGTATCGGCGGTTGTATTTGGATGATGGGGGGAAGTTAAAGTGAATCGCCACTTTTCGTTGATTCAATCAATATTGATGTCAACCTGTCTAAGCCTCCCACTAATGTATTGCGCTCAATGGTGAGTGGCGGGAGTAAACAAATCACATTGGTTTTTACACCACAAGACAAGAGTGTCAGTCCATTATCTGAAGCTTTACTGATCTTTTTCGATAAATGCAGCAACTGCTTTTTTCGCACACTCCTCTTCTATAATTGGATTGGGCGCTCCTGACAATCCAATGGCTCCTACAACAGTATTGTTATATGTAATCGGTAACCCTCCAGGGAGCAGTAGAATATCGTCCTCCATTTTTCCAAGTTGCGTATACCCTTTGTTCTCAACTGCTAATGTAAGTTGAGATGTGGGAATTTTTAAACTCGCGGATGTATAGGCTTTACGAAAACTAGTATGAATTGTATTACTACCCGTTTCTTTACCACGATAAAAATACAATAACCTACCCTGGTCATTTACAACTGATATTGAAACGGGCACGTTGATACTGTCACATTCTTGAAGTGCAAGTTTAGCTATTTGCTCGGCTTGCTCAGTTAATAAATATGGTTTGCTTGGAAGCTCGTTCGTTGCATTCGCTGAGGTGGACAATAGTAAGGCCACGAGTGGGAGAGAGATTTTAGTTATCATGTTTGACTCCAGAACGTTATAGTGGAGGCCAATTTATAGCTAATTTAGGTTATTCAACTCTACAATCAGGATTGTCTTTATGGGCGAATTTTCTTTTTCTACTTCGATGGGGGGCGTACCTCAAAAAGCTATGGATAAGCTCAGTTTCAGGGCAAAGAATTATCTATTTCAACCTGGACAATATGTTCATCGCAGCGGTGATACAGCTGAGCTTCTGTATTACGTCCAAGAAGGTAAAATACGTATTAATAGTGTAAGTGAAGCAGGTAAAGAGCTGACAGTAAAAGATCTGCTGAAAGGAGAGTGGTTTGGTCTAATTGGTTGCTTCGGTAAACAAATGCGTCCTAACGATGCAATCGCCTTAGAAAGTACATCTTTAGTCGTTATTCGAAAAAACGATTTCATTGATGTGGCAAATCAACATCCAGAAATTTGGCAATGGGTAACTGCGGTTTTAGCGAGGTATGTTGACAGTTATTATAGCCGATTGCTGTCTAATTCTTTTGACACGTTACTTGTTCGTACCGAAAGTATGTTAAAGCAACTCTCTATTTGGCAAGGTAGTAACGAGTTACAAATTAGTCAAAGTGAACTAGCAAACCTATTAGGGGTAACCAAGGAAGCTGTTGGTATCCAACTTAACTATCTCAAGAAACAAAATAAAGTTAGTTTAAGCTACAAAAGCGTCCTCTTATTAAAGAAGTAAATATAACTACCATTGAGCTGACAAGCTTTGTTTTCAAATAAACCTAGAGGCAAGGTTATACCGTATATTGCTAACGACTAACACGTATTCTTAGACCTATAGCTTTTACGTTTACAATGATGTTATCCATTGATCGTTGTAACATCTCGAACTTAGGTTTTACGATGAGGGTTAGAAGTCACTAACACGTTTCTGTCCGTGCGACGTGAAGTCGCATGAAGCGCTGTTCACCGCGATAAGAGTGAACCGTTTGTATCACCAGACGACCCTAAGGCTCTGAATAAAGCAGCGAGCCTGACAATGTAACGAAGTTTGGCACTGTGCCAAACGGGAGCAGAACCGTGAGGGAATGCTCCTCCTGATAACCACGAATTGGGTGAGTGCTAGGGAATCAGTATGATGAACGAAAGTGAATCCATGTAAGGTGCGTTATACGTGAAGCNTGTCCGTGCGACGTGAAGTCGCATGAAGCGCTGTTCACCGCGATAAGAGTGAACCGTTTGTATCACCAGACGACCCTAAGGCTCTGAATAAAGCAGCGAGCCTGACAATGTAACGAAGTTTGGCACTGTGCCAAACGGGAGCAGAACCGTGAGGGAATGCTCCTCCTGATAACCACGAATTGGGTGAGTGCTAGGGAATCAGTATGATGAACGAAAGTGAATCCATGTAAGGTGCGTTATACGTGAAGCAGCGGAAGTGGTTAATACGCTGTGGCCAAACGGCGATGGGAGTAGGAAAGAGGTTGGACAATACTCTTTCGTGATCGATAGGCTCCTCGCACTATAGTGGGCATCTACCCTGATATTGCGCGACATGCGGAACACGGTAAGCCAGTATCGTTCCTTCGGGAAAGCTGTCTGTGAAGAGAGCCGATAGCGGTGTTGGTAAAGGAGGTTGGAAAAAGCGAATGCTGCATTGTAATGATGCAGATACAGACGGATGTTTGACACGAAAGTGTGCCCACTTCCAACTGGTCTCCCATTGCAAGATGATTTGGAAAACTTTATTTAAGAAGGAACGCAGATGATCTCTTCTCATGAAGTGAGTGCCCCTTCTGGCAGCGCCCAATGGCAATCCATCGACTGGAAAGCGGTTGAGCGCCATGTGTTAAGGCTCCAGATGCGCATTGCAAAAGCAATCCGAGAAGGTAAACACGGTAAGGCGAAAGCACTACAGTGGATACTGACTCACTCGAAAGCAGCAAAATTTCTCGCTGTTCGTCGAGTATCACAAAACAAAGGCAGTAAAACGCCAGGAATTGACGGCGACATCTGGAACACCGATGCACGTCGAATGGCGGCAGTCAGCTTACTGAGCAGAAAAGGCTATCGAGCTAAACCGCTCAGAAGAATCTATATCCCGAAGAAAAACGGCAAACTTAGACCATTAGGTATCCCGTGTATGATAGACCGAGCGCAACAAGCGTTACATCTTCTAGCACTAGAACCTATATCGGAAACAATTGCCGACCCTAACAGCTATGGCTTTAGACCTAACCGAAGCGCAGCCGATGCAATACAGCAGTGCTTCAAATGCCTGTGCAAAAAGGGAGCTGCACAATGGGTTCTTGAGGGGGATATCAAAGCTTGTTTCGACAAGATAGGTCACCAGTGGCTACTTGATAATGTCCCGACAGACAAAAGGATGCTCAAGCAATGGCTGGAATGTGGCTATATAGACAAAGGGCTATTCTACAAAACGGCAGAGGGAACACCACAAGGCGGGATAATTTCACCCACCCTGATGTTGCTCACTCTTGTCGGACTAGAAAAGTTAATTAAATCTATCGCTCGCAAGACAGGCAGCAGAGTAAACTTTATAGGTTATGCTGACGACTTTGTTATCACGGGGTCTTCAAAGGAAGTCCTAGTGAATGACATTAAGCCGCAACTGATGGCTTTCTTACAAGAAAGAGGTTTAGCGCTTTCTGAAGAGAAAACGCACGTTACTCATATCAATGATGGTTTTGACTTTCTTGGCTTCAACGCCAGAAAGTACAAAGGGAAACTGCTCATTAAACCGAGCAAATCCAACGTATTATCATTCTTACGAAACATGCGTGACCTCATTAGAAAACACGCAACAATCCCAGTAGCCGATCTCATTAAGATGATGAATCCAAAGCTACGAGGATGGGCGAATTACTATCGCCACTGTGTTGCTAAACAAACCTTCGGCTATGTTGGTCATCAGATGTTTCTAGCGTTATGGCGATGGTCAGTCAGGCGTCACCCAAACAAGGGACGTAAATGGATCGCACACAAGTACTTTCTAAACTATCAAGGGCAATGGATTTTCCATGGCTGGTTTAAAAAGGATGGACTGTATGGCGTGATCCGACTGTTTCAAATCGGTCAAGTGCCAATCAAGCGACATGTAAAAATCATGAGTCAAGCGACCCCGTTCGATCCTTTTTGGGAAGGTTTTCTCAATGAACGTAAGGTGAAAAATACAGGTCGTAACTCATGGTTTGATCCTGTCGCCACTGCTTTGTGAGTTGCTGGGTAACAATAACGCCTTAGTGGAGGCTTGAGCCGTATGCAGTGAAAGTTGCACGTACGGTTCTTAGGAGGGCGGCATCTGGTAACAGGTGTCGCCTATCCGACA